>NZ_CAXGPO010000037.1:0-28862 GCF_964011655.1 uncultured Spongiibacter sp.
GGAGTTCAGACGTGTGCTCTTCCGATCTTCGGTTTCGCGCTCGACGGCCTGGCCGTTCAGCTCATCTTTGCGCCACTCCGGGTCGGCTTTGATGGGCGATTGCACACCGTCCATTTCCACATCTTCGGGCAGCAGGATGGGGAGTTTGTCCGCGGGCACGGCGATCTCGCCGCCGTCCGGCAGGTTGAACACCGGAATGGGGGCGCCCCAGTAGCGCTGTCGGGAAACGCCCCAGTCGCGCAGGCGGTAGTTCGTGGTGACGCGACCTTTGCCGAGTGCGGTGAGTTTGTCGGCGATGGCGGTAAAGGCCTCGTCGAAATTCAAGCCGTCAAACTCACCGGAGTTGATGAGCGGGCCTTTCTCAGTGGCCGCCGCTTGGCTGAGGTCGATATCGTCCGCCGCAATCACTTGCTGAATAGGCAGTTGGTATTTCTGCGCAAATTCAAAGTCGCGCTGGTCGTGCGCGGGCACCGCCATGACGGCGCCAGTGCCGTAGTCCATCAACACGTAGTTGGCGATCCACACCGGTACCGGCTCGCCGGTGATGGGGTGGAGAGCGTTGATACCAGTGGCCATGCCTTTTTTGTCCATGGTGGCCATGTCGGCTTCAGCAACTGAGCTGTGGCGGCATTCGTCGATAAAGGCCGCCAGTTCGGCGTTGTTCTCGGCCAGCGCCAAGCTAATGGGGTGCTCGGCAGCCAGGCTGACATAGCTCACGCCCATTAGGGTGTCGGGGCGGGTAGTGTAGACCTCAAAGTGGTCGTGGCCGGCGACGGCTTCGCCCAGGTCAAAGCGCATTTGTACGCCCTGAGAGCGGCCAATCCAGTTGCGCTGCATGGTGCGCACCTGCTCTGGCCAGCCGTCCAGCTGGTCGAGGTCGTTCAACAATTGCTCGGCGTATTCGGTGATTTTAATAAACCACTGAGGAATTTCTTTGCGCTCCACCGGGGTGTCACAGCGCCAGCAACCGCCATCGATAACCTGCTCATTGGCCAGTACGGTTTCGTCGTTCGGGCACCAGTTCACCGCAGAGGTTTTTTTGTAGACCATGCCTTTTTCGTAAAGGCGGGTGAAGAACCACTGCTCCCAGCGGTAGTAGTCGGATTTGCATGTGGCGAATTCGCGCTTCCAGTCGTAGCCGAAGCCCAGCTGCTGCAGTTGGCCGCGCATATAGTCGATATTTTCGACGGTCCATTTTGCCGGCGCGGTGTTGTTTTTCACCGCGGCGTTTTCTGCCGGTAGGCCGAAGGCATCCCAGCCCATTGGCTGCAGAACATTTTTACCCAACATGCGCTGGTAGCGCGAAATAACATCGCCAATGCTGTAGTTGCGAACATGGCCCATATGCAGCTTGCCGCTGGGGTAGGGGAACATGGCCAGGCAGTAGTATTTTTCGCGGCTGTCATCTTCCACGGCAGTGAAGCTACCGTGTTCCTGCCAGTACTGCTGTACGCGAGCTTCAATGTCGCGGGGGGTGTAATGTTGGTCCATTGGCGATGTCGGTCTCTGGGGTTGGCAAGCGCGGGGCTCGGCGATACAAAGCCCAGCATTTTAACAGCTTGTCGCGGCGTCGCCCATGCGAATTCGCAAGCATTTAGCTGCCTTGCTGTGGGCGGCGGCGCAGCGCGGTAAGCGCCAGTGCAAAGCACAGGGCGATAATGGGTGTGGACTGGGCGTAATTAAACGGTGTGCGGTCGCTGCGGGCGTTTACCTCGCCGGTCATCGTGGTGTGAGTGAAAGACGGAATGCGCGTGGTGATATGCCCGCGGTGGTCGACGATGGCGGTGATACCTGTGCTGGTAACGCGGATGAGTTCTCGGCCATTTTCCAGTGCCCGCATCTGCGCCATTTGCATGTGTTGGGCGGGGCCAATCGAGTCGCCAAACCAGGCGTCGTTGCTGATGGTGAATAAGACGTCTGCGTCTCTTGCGCCACGCGCCACGAGGTTGGGATACACGATCTCGTAGCAGATCGATGGCGCAAATTGCCAACCCTTGGCGGAGAGGGGGCGCTGGTCGGCGTCGCCACGACTAAAGCTGGACATGGGCAGGTCAAAAAAGCCGATCAGACCGCGCAGCAGGCTACCGAGCGGAACGTATTCGCCGAAGGGGACCAAACGCTGTTTGTGGTACAGGCCTTCGCCGCCATTGATGACCATTGCCGAGTTGTAGATGTCGTCGCCCTGTTTAGTGGGAACGCCGGTGATCAGCGCGGTGTTCGAGGCGGCAGCGCGCTCGCGAATGTAGTCAAAGAAGGTTTCGGCGTTGCGATACAGGGCGGGAATGGCAGCCTCTGGCCAAATCACCACATCCACCTGGGGCCACAGTTGCTCTGAGGTAACATCGTAGAGTTCGAGGGTGTCCCAGTAATGGCTATAGGCCCACTTCTTTTCTTGAGTGATATTGGACTGCACGGCGCCAATGCGGAGGGGGGGCTGCTGGGTGGCTTGTGTCCATTCAATCGTTTGCAGGGACGTGCCGAGGCCGAACAATGCGATGCAGCCAGCTATTGGCAGCCAGCGACTGGTTCTGTGTTTGGTGGTGAGTAGATGGCTTACCGCTGCGCCGCTGAGGGCCACCACAAAGCTTAAACCGTACACCCCAACAACGGGTGCCCAACCGGATAGCGGGGTTTCCAACTGGCTGTAGCCAAGGTAGAGCCAGGGAAACCCGGTGAGAAACCAGCCGCGAAACCACTCAAATATCACCCAGGCGGCGGCAAAGCCCAGCAGCCGGCCGCCCTTGCCGTCGCGCAGCCAGCGGCTGTACACATAGGCGAACAGCCCGGTGACGAGCCCCAAACCCAGACAAAACAGGATGGTCATAAGCGCTGAGAGCAGGGCGGAGGTATTGCCGTAGACATACATGGCGACATAGATCCACGACACCCCGGCAAGAAAGCTGGCGCTGCCAAACAGCCAGCCGCGCAAAAAACCTTCCTTTGCTGTGCAGTCATCCAGGCACCAGGCCAGTGCCGCCATCGCCACTATGGCGAGTGGCCAGTAGTGAAAAGGGGCGAGAGACAGGGTGATAAGTGCGCCGGCTAGCGGCGCAATAATCCGTTTCATGGGCGGTGGGGGCTCCGGGGTGCGATCAGTCGCTGGGTCAGGGGGTAAGTGCCTCGTCGGCGGTACTGGCGATCAGGTATTCGGGGCGCGGCGTTTTGTCCGGATAGCGCAGGCTCAGTGGCTCGGGGACGCCGCGTTCGTCTATTAGATACACGTGTTTGCGCTGCAGTGAGCGGGCTTCGCGAACGCCGCAGGAGTGGGCGATAACCCCCACTTCATGCATTAGGTTTTTGGCGTAGTTAGCCACCCGGGCAGCTTTGTCGGCGGGCACAAGGCCACGCTGTAGCTCCGAGTTGTGTGTGGTGATACCGGTTGGGCAGGTGTTCTTGTTGCACTGCAATGCCTGGATGCAACCCAGGGCAAACATAAAGCCGCGGGCGCTGACGATAAAGTCTGCGCCAACGCAAATCGCCCAGGCTGCCTCGGCGGGGTTGATCATTTTGCCCGAGGCGATCACTTTTACCCGCTCGCGCAAGCGGTACTCGTTGAGCTTGTCGACCACCAGCGGCAAGCTGCGGCGCAGCGGGAGGCCGACATAGTCGATTAAACTCTGCGGGGCCGCGCCCGTGCCGCCGTCGGCGCTGTCGACGGTGATGAAGTCGGGGGCAAATTCCAGCCCGCGGCGGTGAATGGCTTCGCCCAGCTCGTCCAACCACTCGCTGAAGCCCAGCACCATTTTGAAACCCACCGGCTTGCCGGTAACGCGGCGGATGCGCGCCAGGGTGTCGAGTAGGTCGTCGATACTGCGAATATCCGGGTGGCCATTGGGGCTGATGGAATCCTGGCCAACGGGGATGCCTCGAATGGTGGCGACCTCTTCGGTGACTTTGCCGCCGGGCAGAATGCCCCCTTTGCCGGGCTTGGCGCCTTGACTGAGTTTCAGTTCGAACATGCGTACTTGCGGGTGGCTGGCAAGATCGGCAAGGCGTTGGTCGCTGAGTTTGCCCTGGGCATCGCGCACGCCGTATTTAGCGGTGCCTATTTGGCAGACGATGTCGCAGCCCGCTTCCAGGTGATAGGGGGTGAGGCCGCCTTCGCCGGTGTTCATCCAGATTCCCGCTTCGCGCGCGCCGGCGGCCAGGGCCTGCACCGCCGGTTTGGAAATGGCGCCATAGCTCATGCCGGAAATATTGAATATGGCGGCACTGCTAAAAGGTTCGCGGCAATAGCCTTCGCCAATGGTTACGCTGTGGGTGGGGGCGGCGTCTTCACTTAACGTGGGGAACAGGCAGTTCATAAACAGCACTTCGTTGCTGTGGTTCAGTGGTCGCGTAGAACCGAAGGCGACGGTGTTGTCGATATTTTTTGCGGCGCGGTATACCCAGGAGCGTTGGGAGCGATTAAAGGGCAGCTCTTCGCGGTCCATGGCAAAGAAATACTGGCGAAAGAATTCGCCGAGGTGTTCGAAGAAATAGCGAAAGCGACCGATCAGCGGGTAGTTTCGACGAATGGCGTGCTGGGTTTGGGTGACGTCGCGGTAGTAGAGCACGGCGAGGTAGATAAGCCCGGCCCCGATTAAACCCACGATTACCAATGCGCTGTAGCTAATAATGCTGTGGGCAATGGCATTGAGTGACGCAAGTGTGCTGCTGTCTGGCATAAAACTCCCCTCTTGGGCGGCGCTGCCCGGCTATTGTAGACCGTAAGCGCGAGGGGAGTTCAAGTTTTTACGCGTCGTCCTTGGCCAGCTCGCGCATGCGCAGCAAATGAATCTGGCGGTGGTCGGCATTGACCACCTTGAATTCGAAATGCTCCAGCTGGGCCACTTCATTGCGGCTGGGCAGGTGACCAAAGGACTGCAGTAGCAAGCCACCGATGGTGTCGAATTCGTCGTCGCTTAAATTTGCATTGAAGTAGGTGTTGAACTCTTCAATGGGCGTGAGCGCTTTTACCACGAAGTCGTTATCGGCGATCTTGCGGATCGGCAGGTCGTCTTCTTCATCGTATTCGTCTTCAATGTCGCCAACGATCTGCTCGAGGATGTCCTCGATCGTAATCAGCCCTGCGGCGCCACCGTATTCGTCGATGACAACGGCCATGTGGTTGCGCTTTTCGCGGAAATCACGCAGCAGCACATTCAGGCGTTTGCTCTCTGGTACCAGGGTGGCGGGGCGCAGCACGGTGCGCAGGTCGATGTCGTCGGTGTTGCCGGTTTTCCACAGCAGGGGCAATAGATCCTTGGACAGCAATATGCCCAGGACCTCGTCCAATGTATCGCCAATAACGGGGTAGCGGGAGTGGCCGGTTTCCATGATGATCGGCAGCAGTTCGCTGAGGGGTTGCTCGATCTTCAGCACCACCATTTGCGGCCGGGGAATCATGATTTCCCGCGCCTGCATTTCGCTGATATGCATGGCACCTTCGACGATGCTGGTGGCGTCGTCGTCAATCACTTCATTCTGACGAGCAACGGCTAATACATCGAGCAGGTCTTCGCGGGTTTTGGGTTCAGAGGAAAATGCATGGGCAATTTTTTCGATCCAGGATTTGTCACCCGGATCGCTGCTAGATCGGTCTTCGCTCATGATTTTGTGTGCTGTCCTCGCTGTGGCCTAGTCGCCCGGCGCTTACTGCGCCTCGTAGGGGTTATTGATATTGAGCTGCTTTAACAGCGCAGTCTCAAGAGATTCCATTTCCTCGGCTTCATCATCGTCAATGTGGTCAAAACCGAGTAGGTGGAGTGTACCGTGAATTACCATATGCGCCCAGTGATCGCTTACCGCCTTGCCCTGCTCATGCGCTTCGCGTTCAACCACTTGCCGACAGATAACCAGGTCGCCGAGTAATGGCAGCTCAAGCTCGGGGGGCAGGTCGGCGGGAAACGACAACACATTGGTCGGCGCATCTTTGCCGCGGTAGTCGCGATTGAGGGCCTGGCTTTCCTGCTCGTCGACCAGGCGAATGGTCAGCTCCGCCTGATCGCGGCGATTGGTGAGTGCGGCGCTGGCCCAGTCGCGCAGTTGCTGCTCACTGGGCAGCCCCGGCTGCGGGTCGCAGGCCACTTGCAGGTCCACCTCCAGTTCAAGCGGGTTGCCGTCAGCCATTGCTAGCGAGCGGTCTCGTCGTCAAACGCGGCGTAAGCTTCGACAATTTTCTGCACCAGCGGGTGACGAACCACATCCTTGGCCTGAAAATAGGTGAGGCTGATCCCTTCGACATCGTCGAGAACCTTCATTACATGGGTGAGGCCGCTGGGTGTGCCGCGTGGCAAGTCGATCTGCGTGGCATCGCCAGTGATGACGGCTGTGGAGCCAAAGCCAATACGGGTAAGGAACATTTTCATTTGTTCGCGGGTGGTGTTTTGCGCCTCATCCAAAATAATGAAGGAGTCGTTCAGCGTACGGCCGCGCATATAGGCTAAGGGCGCGATCTCAATCACATTGCGCTCGATTAGCTTGGTGACGGTGTCGTTGCCGAGCATCTCGTAGAGTGCATCGTACAGCGGGCGCAAATAGGGGTCGATTTTCTGCGCTAGGTCGCCTGGCAGGAAGCCGAGCTTTTCGCCGGCCTCTACCGCAGGCCTGACCAGCAGGATGCGTTGTACCTGATGAGATATTAACGCTTCAACCGCGCAGGCAACGGCGAGATAGGTTTTACCGGTACCGGCCGGACCAATGCCGAAATTGACATCGTTGCTCTGAATCGCGCGCACATAGCCCTGCTGATTGCCGCCGCGCGGTTTGATACTGCCCTTCTTGGTGCGAATAACGACGGGCTCATTATCTGAGCGGGGCAGCTCTTCCAAATGTGACTGTTGCATACGAAGGTGAATGGCCTCGGGGTTGAGTGTCGTGCCGGAGACGCTCTCGCGATAAAGGTGTTTGAGCAGTTGCACGGTTTCGTCGACGGCACGCTCTTCGCCGCTAACCTGAAAGGTATTGGCGCGCGCAGCGATGTGCACCTGAAGGCGTTCTTCGATCAATTTGAGGTGTTCGTCTAAGCGTCCGCACAGTGCCGAAAGGTGCTGGCTGTCGCTGGGTTCGAGAGTGAGAACGCGCTGTGTCGCTTGTGCTGTCAATGGTGCTCCGCGTGTCGCATTGGCGATCAAGTAGTAATGGCTTAACAATACGCCGATTCTTCGCTGACGAGAATCGGCAAAAACCGATGCCTAGTTCAGCAATTCGGCGCGCAGTGAATTCGGCAGTGCCTCGGTGATCACTACGTCGACAAAATCGCCGATCAGGGCGTGATTGGTCGCCGAAAAGTTAACGACGCGATTGTTCTCGGTACGCCCCTGTAACTGGCCTGGATCCTTTTTGGAGACGCCGGTCACCAGAATGCGCTGCCGTGTGCCGACCATCTGCCGGCTGATCTGGTTAGCCTGCTGCAGAATACGGTGCTGCAGACGTTGTAGGCGCTCTTTCTTCACTGCCTCGGGAGTGTCGTCATCCAGTTGGGCGGCAGGTGTGCCGGGGCGGGCGCTGTAAATGAAGCTGAAGCTGTGGTCGAAGCCGATGTCGGCGATGAGCTTCATGGTGTCGTTAAAGTCGTCTTCAGTCTCGCCGGGAAAGCCGATAATAAAGTCGGACGACAGGCTGATATTCGGTCTGATCGCCCGCAGTTTGGCGATTTTGTCGCGGTATTCCTGCTGAACGTGACCGCGTTTCATGGCCGCGAGAATACGGTCGCTGCCGCTTTGCACGGGCAGGTGGAGGTGATCCACCAGCTCGGGGATGTCGCGGTAGGCCTCAATTAAGGCGTCGCTAAACTCAACCGGGTGCGAGGTGGTATAGCGTATGCGGTCAATGCCGGGCACCTGGGCGACAAAGCCGAGCAACTCTGCGAAATCGACGATCTCGCCTTCGTGGTTTTCGCCGCGGTAGGCGTTGACGTTTTGCCCCAACAAGTTCACTTCGCGCACGCCTTTGGCGGCCAGCTGGGCCACTTCGGCAATCACGTCGTCAAAGGGCCGGCTGACTTCTTCGCCCCGGGTGTAGGGAACGACGCAGAAGGTGCAGTACTTGGAGCAACCTTCCATGATAGAGACAAAGGCACTGGGGCCGTCGACGCTGGGCTCGGGAAGGCTGTCGAATTTTTCGATCTCGGGGAAGGTGACATCCACCACCACTGGGCCGTCGGGTTTGCGCTGGTCGATCATCTCCGGCACCCGGTGCAGGGTTTGCGGCCCAAAAATAACGTCAACGTAGGGCGCGCGCTGGCCAATATCTCCGCCTTCCTGACTGGCGACGCAGCCGCCAACGCCAATCAGCAGGTCGGGGTTTTTGTCTTTCAGTTTTTTCCAGCGGCCAAGTTGGTGGAATACTTTTTCCTGTGCTTTCTCGCGAATGGAGCAGGTATTCAGCAACAAGACGTCGGCTTCTTCGGGATTGTCGGTAGGCTCCAGGTTGTGACTGACGCCCAGAAGATCCTGAATACGCGCGGAGTCGTACTCGTTCATCTGACAGCCGTGGGTTTTGATATACAGTTTTTTGGTTTTCTCAGTCATGGTGTGGCGACAAGCCGATAGAAAATGGGCCGACATTATAGCGGTGTCAACGGCTAAAGCCCAATGAGTTCGGTGCTTTGAGATGACATGTGGTATGATCCGCCGCCGCGCGAGCGGTCGCTTTTGCGCTTGCGAGATCGTTACTGTTTGCTAGAGAACTGTGTGCTTTATGGCTAAGTCCCCAATCTATAAGGTGATTTTTCACAACAACAACCAGGTGTATGAGCTGTATGCCCGCGCGATATACCAGAGCGAGCTGTACGGTTTTATTGAGGTTGAAGAGTTTGTTTTCGGTGATCCAGGGCAAATTGTCGTCAATCCGGGTGAAGAAAAGCTGAAAAATGAGTTCAGTGGTGTGACTCGTAGTTACCTGCCGATGCACTCGATTATTCGTGTGGATGAAGTGGAAAAAGAGGGGCCGGGCAAGATTCTGGATGCCGAGGGTGGCAGCAATGTGCGGCATTTCCCCATGGGCGGTCAGCCGATACCAAAGGGGCCCTCGGGCGAGTAGGGCGCACAATTGAAAAAGGGGCCAATCGGCCCTTTTTTATTGTGCCGATAACGGCCCTAGTTGGCGAGGCGCTGTCTGACCGAGGCCAGTTTTACGCAGTTGACGAACACCTGCATCGCGCGGTCAATTTCCTCCAGCGAGGGCACGCTGGGTGCAATGCGGATATTGCGATCTTCTGGGTCCTGGCCGTAGGGGAAGGTTGCGCCAGCCGGGGTGAGTTTTACACCGGCGTCGGCTGCCATCGCCACAACCTGTTTTGCCAGGCCAGGCAGGGTATCCACAGAAATAAAATAGCCACCTTGGGGCGCTGTCCAGCTGAGCAGGCCGCTGTCGCCAATGCCTTCGTTCAGGTGCTTGAGTACGCTGTCGAAGCGCGGTTTTAACACGGCGGCGTGCTGGCGCATGTGGTCAGCCAGGCCGTCGCTGTCTTTAAGCAGGCGGGCATGGCGCAACTGGTTGACTTTATCCGGGCCAATTTGGGTCATGCCCAAGTGGGCTTTAAAGGCTTTGAGGTTGGCGGCAGACATACCGACAAAGGCGACACCTGCGCCAGCGTAGGTGATCTTAGAGGTCGAGCCAAACAAGTACACGCTGTCTTCAGTACCCGCCTTGCGGGCCGCAGCCATCAGACTGGCCAGTTTGGGCGCATTGTCGCTCAAACTGTGTACCGCGTAGGCGTTGTCCCAGAAAACGCGGAAATTGTCGCCGGCGAGTGTTGCCAGCTTGGCAATGCGCGCTACCACGTCATCGCTGTAAACAATGCCGGTGGGATTGCTGAAGCGGGGAACGCACCAGATGCCTTTGATGCTGGAATCGGCCTTCACCAAGCTCTCTACTTGGTCCATGTCTGGGCCGTTGTCGTTCATCGCCACCGGGATCATGTCGATGCCCAGGTGTTCGCATACGGAGAAATGACGGTCGTAACCGGGAACCGGGCAAAGAAATTTGACGGTATCGCCGCCTGCTTTCCAGCCTTTGCCGAGGTCGCCAAAGCCCATTTGTGATGCAAACAGTACCGCGAAATACATCAGTGTAAGGCTGCTGTTGCCGCCGATGAGAATCTCGTCTTCGTTGACGTCTAATACCGGCGCGAAGAGGCGCTTACACTCTGCTATGCCATCCAGGCCGCCGTAATTGCGCAGGTCGATGCCGCCGTCGTTGCTCAGGTCATTGCCGAGCACGCCGAGAATAGCGTCGGACAGGCTAAGTTGGTCGCTGCTGGGTTTTCCCCGTGTCAGGTCGAGGCTAAGCCCTGCGGCTTTATGCTGTTCGTACTCTGCGCTGAGAGCGCTTTCCCATTCGCGTAATTGTTCCGTAGATGCTTGGTCGAGTTGCAAGATCGTCACCTTAAAATGCACTAAGCGTTGGCTGGATAGTCGCGCGACACACTGGGTGTATCGAGGCCGCTTAGTATAACTGCTTTAACTAGCCGCAGTAAGGCACAGATCAAGGTCGATCGCTTTGGCCGCTGATTCCCGACATGCCGGAGGCAATGAGTCTGAGTTGGTGGAGCTCGTCAACCAGGGAGCGGGCGCTGTCGTCGTCGAGGTTGATGCGTTTGAGCCCGTCGAGTAGGCGCTGCTCTATATCACCGCCCATGTCTTTGGCTTTACGCAACAGTGCCCAGTCGCGGTGGGGCTTGATGTACCACAAGATGTCATCGACCAGGCCGAGGTTGCGGCGCAGGGCGTCGCTGTTACTGCCGTGGCGGAGCCAGTGGTAAAGCAAAATACTGGTCATCGGGCCGTACAGCAAATTGTCGACACTGGCGGGGAGCGTGGTGCCGTGGGTTTTCTGGTCAATGAGGGCGTGCACCTTGCGGCGCAGCCGAGTAATTCTGCGTTTACCCGCTTCGGCGTGCAGCTTTCGTCGGTCGTTGAGTTTCGCGCTTTGCACTAACTGCTGGCAGCATTGATCCACGGATTCCTGCAGCGCGTTGAAGTCTGCGCTAGACGGCGTTTGCCCGCTGAGTTGTTTGACGATATCGCGGGTGGCGCGTTCGAAATTCTGTTGCAAACTCGGGTCAGCGTGCTGCCATCGTTCGCTGCTTGCGACCAACTGGTGACTGATTTGGCGCGCAGGATGTAGTGGGTTGAGAAATAACTGACGGTCGCGCAGTGCAACACTGCTAACAATGGTTTGCAGGGTGTTCAGCGAAGCCAGGATGCTCGCGGATAGCTGCCGACGATTCACATGGCTGCGCCCGAATATCGCGGCGGCTTCGCGAATAAGCTGTTGGTCGCTGAGGGTGCTGCTGTCACCCTGTGGGCGGCTGCGGCCCCGCAGGCGCTGTAAGCGCAGCTCGTTGAGTGCGCGTTGTTGGGCGCTGAGATTTTGCTGTTTTAGCTGCTGCTCGATATGGGCGATCCAGCCTTCTATGCCTTTGCTTGTTTCTGCGTTGCCGCCATTTAGTTCTGCCAGCAGCTGCTGGTAGAGCAAGGGGGCTTCGCGCAAAATCAGAACATTAAACAGCGACAGGCATTGGCTGAGGTGGGCGGGATCAATCCGCAGTGGCTTGGCCAGGTGTTGGAAGCCGGCCAGCAATGCCATGGGGGAGATGGCGCGGCACAGCCTTGCGCAGGCGTTCTCCAGTTCGTCGTTACCCAGCTGTTGGCTGCGGGCGAGCAGTTGGTCCAGCTTGCTATGCCCGCCCATGCTGTAAGGGCGGGCGGCCCGAATATTGTGCTGCAGGTGTCGCGAGAACAGTCGGTAGGCTTCGTCTTGACCGCTGCGGATATGCCGTTGCTGCGTCAGTAGGGCCTGCTGCTCGTCAGGGTGCTTGCTCGTTAATGCGCGGCGGTGAAAATTGTCTTGGAGGCGCTCCAAATAGCGGTACAGATGGTCGTCAAACCACCGGCTGGTCAGCGAGCTCATTGTC
The DNA here is from genome assembly GCF_964011655.1 of uncultured Spongiibacter sp. Lineage (NCBI taxonomy): Bacteria > Pseudomonadati > Pseudomonadota > Gammaproteobacteria > Cellvibrionales > Spongiibacteraceae > Spongiibacter > uncultured Spongiibacter sp. The sequence continues at coordinate 11,903 of NZ_CAXGPO010000037.1, forward strand.
GCTATCACTGTATCCGCTTGTTTTGCGTCCATGGGATGGGGCGCGTCCTTTATTGTCAGCGAGCACCGGTATGAGTGCGGCTTTCACATTACTGCAATGTACCATAGATTGAAAAATGGCCACTTGTCACCACAGCTATTTTTTCTCAAAGCATGAACAATGTCTAATAACACTGTGTCGCAGTGCGAGGTTTTCGTGTAGACACGCGGCTGGCTGGGGCTTACGGTTTTTCGGCAAGAAGGACGGCCCGCTTGGGCGCAGGGTGGCCCTCGGCGGTTAGCTGAGGGTTGTCGGGGTCCAAAAATTCCGCCAGGGAGTGAAAGCGCATCCACTCTGTGCGTCGCTGCTCGTCCGTGGTGGTCTGCGCAACATCGACTACCCGGATATTTTTGAACCCGGCTTTACTGAGCCAGCTTTCTAGCGTGGCCGTGCTGGGCAGGAACCAGACGTTGCCCATCTTGCTGTAGCGGCCTTCGGGAACCAGGCATTCGCCGAGCTGGCCGTCGATGATTAGGGTTTCCAGCACGAGCTCTCCACCGCTGACCAGTGCTTCTCGCAATTGTATTAGGTGGTCGAAGGGGGAACGACGATGATACAAAATCCCCATTGAGAATACGGTGTCGAAGGCCGCCAGTTTTTCCGGCAAGGCCTCAATGCCCATCGGCAGCACCGCGACTGATGGGTCTTGCAAATAGTGTTGCAGGGCAAAGTATTGCACGACAAACAGGGGCGTGGGGTCGATGCCGACGACCAGCTCTGCACCGGCGCCGCGCATTCGCCAGCAGTGGTAGCCGCTGCCGCAGCCCACGTCTAAAACGGTTCGTCCGGCGAGGGGGGCAATATGGTCTTTGAGGCGCTCCCACTTCCAGTCGCTGCGCCACTCTGTATCGATATGCACGCCAAAAAGTTCAAAGGGCCCTTTTCGCCAGGGGTGCAAGCCCATCAGGGCCTCGCGCAACTGCTCGCTTTGTTGCGGGGTGATGTCGCCGCGCGCGCCCACGCGTGAGGTGTTCATATCGATGGTGCGCGAGGTGAGCTCGGGGAGTGCGCTCAGTGCTTGCTGCCAGCGGGGTAGGTCGCCGTAGCGTTTCGGGTTGAGGCCCGCGTCAATCTGGTCTGGCAGTTGGTTTGCCCAGGCGGCGAGGTTTTCGTTGCCCGCAAGCTTACTGAGGAAGGCCTGGTAGTTCATCCGCGGGTGGCTCATTTTACGGCAACCATCGAGGCAAAATTAAAACACTGGAACCAGACGTCCACACTGGTGAAGCCACAGTTTTTTAGGCGGCTTTGGTGTTGGCTCAGCGTCTCGGGAATAAGAACGTTCTCCAGTGCGCTGCGCTTTTGTGCGACTTCCATTTCGCTATAGCCGTTGGCGCGCTTGAAAGCGTGGTGAAGGTCGGTGTTTAGCTCCTGCAGGTGGGGGTCGGCAAAACGGATCTTCTCTGACAGGATCAATACGCCGCCGGGGCGCATGGCGTCGCTGATGCGCTGACACAAGGCATTGCGCTCAGCCTCAGGGACAAACTGCAGCGTAAAATTGAGTACGACAACCGACGCATTGCGTATCTCTGTTTCCTGAATGGATTCGCAGCGCAGGTGGATGTCGGTATTGGACTGCTGACAGTATTCACGGCAGCGCTCGATCATTGCAGCAGAGTTATCAACACCGATCAGCTGGACATTGCGCCCCTGAGTTTCCCGCGCCATGGCGAGCGAGCTGGCGCCGAGTGAACAGCCGAGGTCGTAGCAGTTGCTCTCTGGTTGAGCATAGCGACCGGCCATTACGCCGGTCATGGCAATTATCGTCGCGTAGCCCGGGACCGATCGTTGAATCATATCCGGGAAGACCTCGACAACTTGCTCGTCGAAGGCGAAGCGCTGCAAGGCTTTGTGAGGCCTTGCGTAAATGGTGTCTGATTTGCTCATGGGCGGGCGCTGAATAAAGATGGCGATTTTAGCACAGTGCCGGTGAATTGCTCAGCGCTGCCACGCCTGTTAGTAGCTCCAGCGTGCGCCAAATTCGTAGGAGCTTAGATCAAGCTTGTCGTAGTCCCTCACGCGAAAGGAGAAGCCGATATCCGGACGAGGGTGGTACAGCGTTTCGAAGATAAAGGTGGTGTCGTCATCAACCACAACATTGTGTTCCCCGGCTTCCAACGTAAGGCGCCAGCGCGCATTGATATCGTGGCGTACACCCACTTTATATTCCCAGCCGCGTTGATTGGGTCGGCGGCTCTGAGAGTCCATCTCGTGGCGGTCGGCACCGATCAGCACTGAGGTGCTGTTGTTAAGATAGTAGTGAGCGCCAATGCCGTAGGTCCACCAGCCATCTTGAATAACGCCCCGCGGCATATAGGTATCACCATCGTTGTAGCGGGCGTGTACGTGGAAATAGTCAAACGCCTCGGCGCTGGCGAGGAAGGTGAAGTTCTCCTCTTCTTCGTAAGGCCCCCAATCGGTGCTTTGGTAAGCGAAGGCGGCTTCAAGGTAGGAGTAATGGCGGGGCTCAGCCTGAGCAGCCGACGAAAGTAATACAATTGAGCACAGCAGGGTGTACAGGATATGCGGTCGTAGCATGGGGTGTTCCCAGAAGGTCCAATGGATATTGGCTGGGAAGTGTACCAGCTTGCCGAGGCATTGTTAGCCCCGGCAAGTGGTTTTAGTTGTCTTCTGGAAACCGCTTATGGTGAGGATGATGCGGCTTTTTTGTCGATTAGGTCGGCATATTCGCGAGATATATTCCCTTTGGGAGTGGTGACTAATATGGTAAGTGTACCGAGCTTATCCTCATCGGGCTCGCTACCTTTGATCCTAAAAGTAAACTCTGCCGGGCCGGATTTAGTAGTTGAAAGCATGGTGTAGGAGGAAGGTTCTAAAATTGTGCCCACATCGCTTGATGCGGAGATGATTGTTCCCGCTGCGGGGGGTTGCCCATTGTTGCCAACAACCGAAACGACGACGTCTTGACTTGAGCCTGTGAGGGTGTAGCTGGAGGAGTTTGTATTGACATTTAGGTTTGATTCAGAAAATAAAATAACAATATCTGCGCTTAACATTACTCGGGCTGGTGATGCGGAGCAAAGCGAGGGACCATTGCAAAGTAGTCCGTCAAATTTTCCGTTAGCGGTGGTGTAGCTGCCAGAGTTGTCGAAGTCTACATAGTATTCATTGCCTTCATCAAACGTGCTGTTTTCATTGGTATCGAGGAAGGGCTCCGAGCGATCATCTAGTGAGGGTAGCTCTGCGTCATCGAACCGCCCATTCGATGGGCTGGTATCCTTGAAACTTTCCTCTCCAATGGCGGTTGCTAATACGGTAACTCTGCCGTCGATAGGTCTGGGGCTTTGTGAGGACAATTTTACGGTACATAAGCCTCCAGTTGTCGAGCAGCTGGGCTCTATCGAACCTCCCTCTGTAGTAAAGTTGATCGCAGTGCCGTCTGGAGCGGGGTTGTTGAATCGGTCAGCCGCGCGAATGGTGATTTCTGTTTCTGTGCCGTCATATTCGGCACCCTCTATATTGAGTTCGGAAGCGCTAATTGAAAAGCTGTTTTGGTCTGGTAAGCCTGTAGTAATTGAAAGTGCAGACGATTGAGCACGGATAAGCTTTGTTCCGTCATCAGCAATGGCGGTAACTCGAACGGGTGTCGCCACAGTGCCCGATGTCACGGTCACGGTCACTACGCCTTCGCTATTCGTAGTGTTTGTATCGCTATCCAGGCTGATACCACCTACTGAGGTGTTGAGCTCAAAGGATACCTGCTGATTGGCGACTGGGCCTCCGCTCGCATTCGTTAGCTTGAATGATACTCGAGATTGGCTTTCCAAAATGCCAGAGTCTTTTATGCCAATTTGCTGTGGTTCTGCGGAAACGAAGCCTAAGGCTCCGAGTGGCGCGGGTTGAGTGGTGAGTTTTACCGAGGCGCGGTAAGAAACTCCGTCAATGCTTGTGTTTGCCGTTACGATATCGTCGCCGTCGCAGCCTCTAGCTGTGTAGGTGCTAGCCACTACTCCGCTGCTATTTTCGACAATACTATTGTTGAGCTCAGATTGCCCATTGCCTATGCAAATAGAATTGAATATTACTGTTGCAGCATCCGTAACGAGATTATTGTTTTGGTCAACAATGTACACTTTCAGGTCGGTACTCTGGCCGGCCTCTAGAGCTTGGCGCTCAGTGGAAATTTCCCCAGCGCTGAAGCTTCCACCTGATAATGCACCGAAACGGTACTCAGTGGTGCCAGTGGTTTGGCCCGAACCGCCTGTTCCTGATGAGCCGCCACCGGGGCTCAGGCTGGGGCCGCCATCACTGCCGCCTCCGCAAGCTGCTAAGATCGCCGCCGTCGATGCCAGCAGGCTGGCGCGGAACAAGAACTTCATAACCTCTTCCTCTGTTCTTTATTATCAAGTGCTGTTTATAGGTGAAGTATCACTGCTGCACTGCTTAGGTAACTGTATGTCGTTGATTAGCTTATCGCAGTAAGTCCACAACAATAAAAGCATATTAGCTTATTTCCTAGCACGTATGGGAAAGTTGTGAACAGCATAGAGTTTTTGCCATCCCGACCCTATATGGGCTTATACGGTATCAGTGGTGAGCGCGAAATAGAGGGGCTACCCGTATCGGAAGTTGGCGGCTCAGCTTTTAACAAGGTAACAAGCTGGATACACGAAAATAGGCTAAGGCCTGTTTTGCCCCTTCGGGCGGCGTTGCCGTCTGAAATGCAGCGCATTTCATCGAACCGCGGCGGCGTTTCTCACCCGCCCGGCAGCTTGGGCGCATTTATTGAAGACGAAAAAAAACCACCGCTTGGGTGGTTTTTTAGAATAATGGTAGCAAGGGGCGGATTCGAACCGCCGACCCCAACATTATGAGTGTTGTGCTCTAACCAACTGAGCTACCTTGCCACTGTTCTCTGTCGAGAAGGCGCGCATTTTCCTGACTTATGCGGGCCTTGTCAAGCGCGAGTGAGGGGGCTTAGACGTTAAACCGGAAATGCACGACGTCGCCGTCCTTCACGATGTAGTCTTTGCCTTCTAGGCGCCACTTGCCAGCGTCTTTGCTGCCCTGTTCGCCTTTGTAGTTGGTGTAGTCGTCGTAGGCGATGACTTCGGCTCGAATAAAGCCTTTTTCGAAGTCGGTGTGAATCTTACCGGCTGCCTGTGGGGCCGTGGCGCCTACCGGGATGGTCCAGGCGCGGACTTCTTTTACGCCAGCGGTAAAGTAGGTTTGCAGGCCTAGCAGCTCATAGCCAGCGCGAATCACGCGGTCGAGGCCAGCTTCGTCCATGCCGAGCTCTTCGAGGAATTCGCCTTTCTCATCGTCGTCCAGTTCGGCAATTTCTGATTCCAGTTTATTGCAGATGGGAACGACGATAGCGCCTTCCTCTTCAGCAATACGCCGCACGGTGTCGAGGTGGGGGTTGTTTTCAAAGCCGTCCTCGTTGACGTTGGCGATATACATTGTTGGTTTGGTGGTAAGCAGGTGCAGGCTGCCCATGCGGGCGCGCTCGGTGTCGTCCAGCTCAAGTGAGCGAAGCGGTTTGCCTTCGTCCAGGTGGCTCTGGAGTTTTTCCAGTAGGTTCTTGGCGGCAATCGCGTCTTTATCGCCACTTTTGGCAGGGCGAACGACTTTCTGTAGTTGCTTCTCAACGGCATCCAGGTCGGCCAGTGCGAGCTCGGTGTTAATCACGTCGATGTCTGCAGCGGGGTCGACCTTGTTGGCCACGTGGATAACATTGTCGTTGTCGAAGCAGCGAACCACGTGGGCAATGGCATCGGTCTCGCGGATATTGGCGAGGAATTTATTGCCGAGGCCCTCACCCTTTGAGGCGCCGGCAACCAGCCCGGCGATATCGACAAATTCCATCGTCGCGGGAAGCACGCGCTCTGGCGAGACAATCTCTGCCAAAACGTTTAGGCGTGGATCGGGAACGCCGACAATGCCGGAATTGGGCTCAATGGTGCAGAACGGAAAGTTCTCTGCGTCGATGCCAGCTTTGGTCAGGGCGTTGAACAGTGTTGATTTGCCCACATTAGGCAAGCCGACGATACCGCAATTGAAACCCATGATGTTATCCCTGTTTGTAGCTGTGGAGTTGATTCATCGCTTTTGCCCAGTCGCCTTGAATGGCGGGGGCTAAACTGCGTAATGCCTCATCTATGCAGTGATCGATGGCGATTCGCTCATCGGATGAGGGTTTGCCCAGCACGTAGCCGGTCACTTTGTCGGCGCTGCCGGGGTGGCCAATGCCGATACGCAGGCGGTGGAAATTCTTGTTGTTGCCGAGTTTGCTAATCGTGTCACGCAGGCCGTTGTGGCCGCCGTGACCGCCGCCCGATTTAAAGCGCGCACTGCCAGGAGGCAGGTCGAGTTCATCGTGAGCGATGAGGATTTCTTCGGGGGTGATTTTGAAGAACCCGGCCATAGTGGCGATAGCCTGACCGCTGCGGTTCATAAAGGTGCTGGGGATGAGCAGGCGAATGTCCTGTCCATCGATAAAACAACGGCCGGTGTCGCCGAAAAAGCGAGCTTCGGCCGCGAGTGAGCAGCCCTGTTGTCGGGCCAGTTCAGTAACGAACCAGGCGCCCGCATTGTGACGAGTTGGCTGATATTGCTGGCCGGGGTTGGCCAGCCCAACAATCAGTTTGATCCGGGTCACGTGGGCGCCTGCTCAGAGCGAGATTAAGACTCTTCGCTGCTTTCGTCTTCAGCGCCTTCTGCAGCGTCTTCATCGTCAGAAGCGCCACCACGAGGAGCCTGCACAACGGCAACAGCTGAGTCGTGATCTTCACCCAGTGCCAGAGCGGTGCTTTCAACACCTGCAGGCAGGGTCAGGTCAGAAATGTGAACGGTCTCGCCCACTTCTTTGTCTTTCATGTCGACTTCGATGAATTCAGGCAGGTCTTTAGGCAGACACTGAACTTCAATTTCAGTCATTGCATGAGTGATCGAGCCACCCTGCATTTTCACGCCGTGGCAGGCTTCTTCGTTGATGAAGTGCAGTGGTACTTGCAGCGTGATTTTGGTGTCCGCGCTTACGCGCAGAAAATCGGCGTGCAGAATCTGCGCCTTGGCAGGGTGACGGTGCAGGTCTTTAATAACCACAGACTCTTTGTTGCCGTCGATGTCCATGGTCAGAACCGAGCTGAAAAATGCCTCGTCTTCCAGGAACCAGAGCAGGTCTTTGTGGGCGATGCTGATCATTTGCGGGGCTTTGTCGCCACCGTAGATGATTGCGGGAACTTCGGCGGCCAAACGACGTAGGCGGCGGCTCGCACCTTTCCCTACATCAGTACGCGCCTTGGCGTTTACAGTAAATTCGCTGGACATAAATGTCTCCTCATAAAAAGCGAAAACCGCCGAACTTGCGACCAGTTCGGCGGTGAAAGTCAGAAAGCGTTATGTTGCGCGGTTTAGCGGAACAGGGCGCTGATTGACTCCTCGTTGCTGACCCGTCGGATTGACTCGGCCAGTAAGTTTGCCAGGGTTAGCTGGCGAATTTTTGGGCAGTTGGCAGCGGCATCTGACAATGGAATTGTGTCAGTAACCACAAGCTCATCTAGCTCAGAGCCGCTGATGTTGTCAACGGCGGGCCCGGATAATACAGGATGTGTGCAGTATGCGACAACTTTTGCTGCGCCTTGGGCCTTCAGGGCCGCCGCGGCTTTGCACAGTGTGCCAGCGGTATCGACCATGTCGTCGACCAGCAGGCAGGTTTTGCCTTCCACCTCACCGATCAGGTGCATTACCTGGGCGACACCGGCTTTGGGGCGGCGCTTGTCAATGATGGCAAGGTCGGCGTCGTTCAGTTGCTTGGCAACCGCGCGTGCGCGCACTACACCGCCGATATCCGGGGACACGACGATTTGATCGGGGTAGTTTTGGCGATTGATATCGTCAAGCAGGATCGGCGAGCCATAGACGTTGTCGACGGGAACGTCGAAGAAGCCCTGAATCTGTTCGGCGTGAAGGTCGACGGTCAGTACGCGATTAATGCCAACGCCGCTGAGGATGTCCGCAACGACTTTCGCTGAAATGGGTACGCGCTGTGAGCGCACGCGGCGATCCTGACGGGCATACCCGAAATAGGGTACTACCGCTGTGATGCGCCCGGCTGAGGCGCGACGCATGGCATCTGCCATCACAACCAACTCCATTAGGTTGTCGTTGGTCGGCGCACAAGTCGGCTGCAGGAGGAATACATCTGCACCGCGAACATTTTCATTAATTTCGACAAAGACTTCGCCGTCGCTGAATTTGCTTACCGTCGCATCGCCCAGGGGCAGTCGGAGGTGTTCGGCAACTTTGCGAGCCAAGTCTGGGTTGGCGTTGCCAGTGAAGACCATCATGTTGTGCACGGTCAATGTCCTGTGAGGCTGAAGGTTGATTCGCGGTGTGACGGTTCGAGCTAAAAGTGCAGCGCTTCATGTTACTCACAACTGAAACAGTGCGCCGAAACCGTAAACCATAAACAAGATTCCCGCCATTAAGGCGGGAATCTATAAAATGGCTGGGGTGGTAGGATTGGCTGCGGCCTTATCGGCCTTAGGCTTTCAGCCATCGCGTTGCGATGCCTAAGTGCAAGCACTTATCGAACCTTGGTTCGAACCTACCGGATCAGGCGATGTACGGCCTGTTCCCCTTCAGAGGGCCGACTACTTTCGGCGCTCTAGTAATATGGCTGGGGTGGTAGGATTCGAACCTACGAATGCTGAGATCAAAACCCAGTGCCTTGCCGCTTGGCGACACCCCAGTAAATCGTTACACCGTGGACAACGTTTTGTGCAGTGGCGAAAGATTAACACCCTTCGCAACAAAGCCCGATGTTGATGCAGGCTTTTGTGCCAAAACTGCTTCCGCAGCGCTCTTGCTGTCGAAGCTAGCGAACACACAGGAACCGGTGCCGGTTAGCTTCGCTGGAGCAAATTGATCTAGCCAATTCAAGGCTTTATCAACATCCGGATACAGTTTTCGCACCAAATTTTGGCAGCTGTTTCCGGTGGCCCCCTCAAGAAAGGCCGCTATTTTGATGGGAGAGGCATTGCGTGTCAATTGTTCGTGGCAAAAAATTTCTGCAGTGCTCACTTCGCAGTCAGGTCGCAGCACTAAATACCAGTATCCGGGGGTGTCCAACGGGCGTAATTTTTCACCGATGCCCTCAGCCCAGGCGGTGTGTCCGTGGATGAATACCGGAACGTCGGCGCCGAGGCTCAGGCCTAGCTCAGCCAGCTCGTCCAGGCCCAGGCCCAACTGCCAGATGTGATTGAGCCCCAGCAGGGTGGATGCGGCATCGGAGCTGCCGCCACCAATGCCGCCGCCCATCGGGAGGCGCTTGTCTAAACCGATATTGGCGCCAAGTGGGCGCTGCACATGCTCTCGCAACAGGCGCGCTGCGCGGAGGATCAGGTTGTTGTCGTCACTCACGCCGGCCAGCGGAGTAAGAAAGCGCAGTTCGTCATCGGCGCGCCCCTGCAGGTGAAGGGTGTCGCCGTAGTCCAGAAGTTGGAACAGCGTTTGTAATTCGTGATAGCCGTCGTCGCGCTGGCCGGTAATGTGCAGAAATAGATTGATTTTGGCCGGGCAAGGCAGGCTGAGAGTGTTCATTGTGCGCATTCCTGTTTGCCATTGCGCCATGATTTAACGATCAGTTTTAGCCGGGTATCGCCGCGTTGCGCTTCAATCAATTGGGGCAGGGCGTCGGTGCTGTCGTGTTGATAGCGGGCAAATTGAATCTGCCAGTCAAATTGCTCCAGCGAGCTAAGTTGCCCGGTTGCCGAAAGTTGCGCAGCCAGTGGCGCGTTGGGCGCGGCGCGCCCACGCAGCCAGTGGCGCAAAGCAGAAACGGGAACGGGCCAGCCGATATCGGCGGCAAGCGCTTCTGCGCTGGCGGCTCGGCGAACGTCGCCTTTATAAGTGAGTTGGGCGCCTGAGGGGTCGCTGATGATTTCGGCGCCGCCGACACCTACCGGGCCGGTCAGGCGTATTTTGGCGTAATGGTCGCCGCATTGTAGCCAGGTGATTTGGCTGCTCTCTTGCTGGCTGCCTTGCCACAGGCCAATTCGGCCTTGCATATGCCAGTGCTGCTCTCCGGGGGTGGCCGGAGGCAGGTTGCTACAGGCTGTGAGCACGGCCGCAGCGACAATGCTGATCAGGCGGATGTGTTTATTCATCGAGGAGTTTCAGTCGCTGTAAAGTGTCGTAGATAATGGGGCTGTTCGGCGTGTCTTGCAGGCCTTTCTGCCAAACCGCGCGGGCGGCATCCTCTCTGCCGAGTAACCAGTAGGCCTCGCCGAGGTGGGCGGCAATTTCGTGATCCTGACTTTGGGCAAAGGCGCGCTCAAGGTAGCTGAGTGCGGCCTCGGTCTTACCTTTAAGGAGCAACACCCAGCCGTAGCTATCCAATATGGCGGGGTCATCGGGCGATAGCTTGAGCGCGCGTTCGATTAAGCGCTGGGCCTCATCCAGTCGTGCACTGCGGTTGGCCAGCGTGTAGCCCAGCGCATTGAGGGCCGCGCTATTGTTTGGGTCGCGGTCGATAATGTAGCGCAGGTCCTTTTCCACGGCGGGCAGGTTTCCCAAACGCTCAGAAAACAGTGACCGCGCATAGCGCAATTCGGTGCTGTCCGGCAGTGTTTGTAAGCCCTGAGTCAGTAGTGAGAAGCCACGCTCGTCTAAATCGGCCTTGCGCAGAATTTCGGCTTCCAGCAAATAAATGAATTCAGCGTGTTCCGGTAGTGATTCGCGCCAGTCGGCCAGGCGCGACAGGGCCTGCTCGCGGCCCTCTGTCGATAGGCTGATACTGGCTACCCGCCGGCTGGCCTCATTGAATTCGGGTAGGCTGGTCGCCTGCTGGTAGTGCTGCAGGGCGTCGCTCCAGTCGCGCTCTTCTTCGGCGAGGCGGCCAAGTACATAGTGCGCCCGACTGCGTTGCTGCGGATTGGCGCTCAGGCTTTCCAGTTGTTGCTCGGCTTCTTCAGTATTGCTGAGCTCGCGGTTTATCAGCATTAGCTCCAGCAAGATATCGTGATCCTGTGGGTATTGCCGGGCCAGTACTTCATAGTGTGCCTTGGCTTGATAGACATCGACTTTAACCAGCTTGCGGCACAGGTCATGGCGCAGGCGCTTGTGTCTCGGGTTTTGGTCTACGGCGTATTTGAGTCGTTCTATCGCTTCGTTGTCGCGCCCGAGCTGGCTCAGGGTGCGCGTTTCAATGAGCAGGGCGTGGGGGTTAGTCGGCTCTTCATCCAATGCCAGGCGCACAAGTTCTAATGCGTCTTCCTCGCGCTGGCGGTATTGCAGCATAAGCGCCAGGGCAATACGCAGGCTGTTGTCGCTGGGGTGTTGGCTTTGGACAGTTTGCAGGGCCTCGAAAAAGGCATTTTTTTCAGCATCGGGGCGGCCAAGTGCCGTGGCTGCCATTGCTGCGAAATTGGTTTCATCGCCGAGTTCGAGCACCCGGATCATATGGGGGAGGCCGCTGAGCGGGTCGCCCAGGCGGGACAGCGCGCCGGCCAGTATATAGTGGGCCTCGCTGGCGCCGGCGTCGCGTTTTAGCCAGCGCTGCGCGTAAACTGCGGCGACGTTGTGTTGCTCCATATAGTCGGCGAGCCGCGCCGTGCTGGCAATCAGCTCAAGGTCGCCGGTGCGATCCGCCTGTCGGCGATAGTTGCTCAGGGCGGTATTGAGGTCGTGGTTGCGCAGCGACAATTCGGCGAGCAGCAGGTCGTAAACGCTGTCTTCCGGCAGGGCTCTGAGGGGCGCGCTCTTGTCTTCGGCGGCGACGGCTTTCTCCGGCTGGTGGTCTGCCGGTGTCAGGGCGCAGCCAGAGGCCAAGAGGAATAGGCCAATGAGGGTGTAGTGTAAGCGTTGTGACATTGTTGTCCTGCTGCGATGGCGCCGCGTTGTCGTCGCGGTGTAATGGCTGGAATAATCCTACCTTATTTCTATCGCCAGTTGGGCGACGCGTGCCATCTATGACCGCTGCGAGCAGGAATGATCACCGGCTGGCAGAGAAATCCCGGCTTGTTTTGGTAATAAAATCCACATTTGAACGCCAACTTGATAGAATCCGCGTCAGTTTTGCGCTCCTGACTCGGCTTCCCAACTGAATGAAATTGCTCCTTGTTGGCATCAATCATAATTCCGCCCCGCTTTCGGTAAGAGAGCGCGTGGCGTTCGTGCCTGAGCAAATTCACTTGGCACTGCAGGACGCCCTGGCCTGTGGCTTGGGTGAGGAGCTTGCCATTCTGTCTACCTGCAATCGCACTGAAATATACGCGTTGGGCGGTCAAGGCGATGCGGTTGACGACGCAAAGATGCTCGACTGGCTGTCGCGTTTTCACCATGTCGAGCGCAGCCATTTGGATGACTGCTGCTATATCAGTCGCGATAGCCAGGCGCTTCAACACATGATGGAAGTCGCCGCCGGCCTGGATTCTATGGTCCTGGGTGAACCGCAAATCCTGGGGCAGATGAAGTCAGCCTATGCGCTGGCAGCCGAGGCGGGTACCGCAGCCTCGGGCATGCATCAGCTGTTTTCACAGGTGTTTAGCGTTGCCAAGCAGGTGCGCACCGACACTGCCATTGGCGAGAACCCGGTGTCGGTAGCCTATGCCGCGGTGTCACTCACTCAGCATGTTTTCAGTAAATTATCCAAGTGTACGGCTTTGCTGATTGGCGCAGGCGAGACGATCGAGCTGGTGGCTCGTCACCTTCGGGAAAAGGGGGTGAAGCGCATCATCATTGCCAACCGCACCCTGGAGCGCGCGCGACAGCTGGGCGAGGAGTTCCAGGCAGAGGCGGTAATGCTGTCTGACATTCCGGCGTACTTGCGCGATGCCGATATCCTCGTGGCATCCACTGCCAGCCAGTTGCCGATTCTTGGTAAAGGCGCCGTTGAGGTGGCTCTGAAGAAGCGCAAACACCGGCCAATGGTGATGGTGGATATTGCGGTTCCCCGGGATATTGAGCCCCAGGTTGCCGAACTTGATGATGTGTATTTGTATACCGTCGACGACCTTCGTGAGATCGTTGACGAAAATAAGCGCGCGCGCGAGTCTGAGGCGCGCAAGGCGGATCAGTTAATTGTTGCGGCCATTGAAGAGTGGCAGGCACGTCTGCGGTCGCGCGGTGCCGTCGCTACCGTCAAAGACTTTCGCGCCAAGGCCGAGGGGCTGCGCGATGCCGAGCTGGAACGCGCGCGCCGGCAGTTGGCCAAGGGTGAGGATGCTGCCGTGGTGCTTGAACAACTGGCGCGGGGGCTGACGAATAAACTGATTCACAGCCCCACCACGCAGATAAAAGAAGCCGGCGCCAAGGGGCGCAACGACCTGGTCGACTGGGCCCGCGAGCTGCTCCAGCTGCGCGACCAGGACCGTGAAAACTAGCGCGGCACCCTCCGCGACTTTTGCATCACCACGTTTACTTTTCTATATGTAGCCAAGCGAGATTTTATGAAGGCGTCTATTCGCAGCAAACTGGAAAACCTGCTTGATCGGTACGAGGAGATAGGCGCGCTGCTTAGCGATGCCGATATTATCGCCGACCAAAATCGGTTTCGTGGCCTCTCGCAGGAATATGCAGAAATTGAGCCGGTAGTGGCCAGCTATGCGCGGTATCGCCAAGTGTGTGATGACTTGGACGAAGCGCGATTGATGCTAGATGAAGACGATGCCGACATGCGGGCAATGGCCGAGGAAGAAATTGCCGACGGCGAGCAGCAGCTTGAAACGCTCGAAACGGAGCTGCAGACCCTACTGTTGCCGCGCGACCCCAATGACTCCCACAACGTATTTTTAGAGATCCGCGCCGGTACCGGCGGTGACGAGGCGGCGATTTTTGCCGGCGATTTGTTCCGAATGTATTCGCGATTCGCCGAGTCCAAGGGCTGGAAGATTGAAGTGCTCAATGAGCGCCCCGGCGAGCATGGCGGCTACAAGGAAATTATTAGCCGTGTTGCGGGGCAGGATGTCTATGGCCATTTAAAGTTTGAGTCCGGGGCTCACCGGGTTCAACGCGTGCCAGAAACTGAGTCACAGGGCCGTATTCATACCTCGGCCTGTACCGTTGCCGTGATGCCCGAGTCGGAAGCGGCCGAAGAAGTAGAGATCAATAAAGGCGATTTGCGCATCGATACCTTCCGCGCCAGTGGTGCGGGTGGTCAGCACGTCAACAAGACCGATTCCGCCGTGCGTATTACGCATATCCCCAGCGGCATTGTGGTTGAGTGTCAGGATGAGCGCTCCCAGCATAAAAACCGGGCGCGGGCGATGTCGCTGTTGGCGGCCCGTATCAACGATGTGCGCAACAGTGAGCACCAACAAGCGCAGGCGGATCAGCGGCGTAATCTCGTCGGCAGCGGTGATCGCTCGGAGCGTATCCGCACTTACAACTTCCCTCAGGGAAGGGTGACCGACCACCGCATTAACTTAACGCTGTATAAGCTTGATGAATTTATGCAGGGCGACGTCGATCAAATCGTGGGTCCTCTGCGCCAAGAGCATCAGGCAGACTTGCTCGCGGCAATGGCTGAGTAAGGCAATGGTGGCGCCGGGTGCAATGAGTATTGCCGATGCGTTGGCGTGCCAGCACCAGCTTGAGTCAGTGAGTGATACGGCGGGGCTCGATGTCTCGCTGCTCCTTTGCCATGTGCTCGACAGGCCCCGCAGTTACCTCTATACCTGGCCCGAGCGGCTATTAGAGCCAGCGCAGCAGGCGCAGTTTTGCGCGCTTCTTGAGCGCCGTCGCACGGGGGAGCCGGTAGCGCATATCCTGGGGTATCGGGAATTTTGGTCTCTGCCTTTGCGGGTCAATGCGCATACATTGATTCCGCGCCCGGATACGGAGTGTTTGGTCGAGCTGGCGCTGAGTCTTTGCCAGAATAATGAGGCGGGTCGCCTGCTCGACCTTGGAACCGGTACGGGGGCATTGGCCTTGGCGCTGGCCAGTGAGTGGCCTCGCTGGCAGTGTTGGGCGCTGGATCGCTCCCCCGAGGCGGCGGCGCTCGCTGAACAAAACCGCCATGCACTGGGGTTGGATAATGTTTCTGTCGCGGTGTCGGATTGGTTTACGGCATTGGACGCGAGCCAGCCGTTTCATCTGATTATTAGCAACCCCCCATACATCGATGCTCAAGATCCTCACCTGGACCAGGGCGATGTGCGATTTGAACCTGCCTCCGCGCTGGTATCGCCCGAGAGTGGCTTGGCTGATCTGCGACACATTGTTGGCTCGTCGATGCCCTATCTGGCTGACAATGGCTATTTGCTGGTGGAGCACGGTTATCAGCAAGCATCAGCGGTGCGGACATTGTTTGTTTCGGCGGGCTTTGTCAGTGTGGAAACGCACCGCGATTACGGCGGCAACGAGCGTATGACCGTGGGGCAAAAGGTGGTGCAGGCCAAGTTATGAAAGAGTTAAGCGATCAGCAATTATTGCGCTATAGCCGGCATATCTTATTGCCAGAAATCGATGTGGCGGGGCAGCAAACACTGCTCTCCAGTCGCGTACTGGTTGTCGGCGTGGGTGGTCTGGGCTCTCCTGTGGCGATGTACCTGGCCGCTGCAGGTGTGGGCGAGCTGCACCTTGCCGATGGCGATACCGTTGAGCTCAGTAATTTGCAGCGTCAGATTGCGCATACCACTGCTGATATCGGTCGTCATAAAGTGGCCTCGGCGGCGCAGCGCGTTGCCGAGCTGAACCCGGATGTCTCGGTGCACGAATATGCGCAGCGACTCGAGGGTGAAGCGCTCGACGTGGCGGTGAGTTCTGTCGATATTGTTGTGGATGCCTGCGACAATTTGGCGACACGGTTTGCGGTGAACCAGGCCTGCTATCGCGCCGGTGTGCCGCTTGTTTCCGGCGCGGCCATTCGCGCTGAAGGGCAGCTTAGCGTTTATGATTTTCGTCAGGCCGATAGCCCCTGCTATCGCTGCCTGTATCACGAAGGCGGGGATGATTTGCGCTGCGCCGACAGTGGCGTGTTGTCTCCCCTGGTCGGTATGGTGGGCAGCATGCAGGCGATTGAAACAATTAAGTGCCTGCTTGCCTTGCCGGGCACACTTTGCGGCCGCTTGATGATTATCGACGCACTTACCATGGATATTCGCCAGTTGCGGCTTGGGCGTGACCCCGGCTGCCCGGTTTGCAGCGCTGGTCGATAATGGCATAGTGCGTCCATAAACCGGCACGACAACATTAATAACAAAGAGGGATTGCCGATGGTGCACGTATTGCGAGCCTATTATTTTTTTCACGACGGCGTGGTGGCGCTGCTCAAGCGCTTGGCGTTTATCTCACCGCTGATGATGCGTTTGTATCTGGCGCCGGTGATGATCGCTGCCGGGCTCAGCAAGGTCTATCATTTGGATGCAACGGCGCAGTGGTTTGAGCACAGCCTGGGGTTGCCTGAGCCAATGCTGATGGCGCAACTGGCAGCATATACCGAGCTGATTGGCGGCTTTTGCCTGCTTTTTGGTTTTGCTTTGCGCTGGGCGTGTATTCCGCTGTTAATTACCATGGCCGTGGCTGCGGTCACTGTGCATTGGCCAAATGGCTGGTTTGCGATCGCGCCCAGTGACCCTTTGAATAGCGCCGCCAAGCCGCTAGCCGATATTGGGCTGCCAGCCGCGCGGGAGAGTTTGGAAAACAGTGTAGAGGTGGGGCGCCGACTTGAGCGTGCTAGCGCCATTCTTCAGGAGCATGGCAACTACCCCTGGCTTACCGCGAAGGGAAATTTTGTCGTCCTGAACAATGGTATCGAATTTGCCGCGACCTACTTCATTATGCTGCTGGCGCTATTGTTCAGCGGCGCTGGGCGCTGGCTGAGTCTGGATTTTTATCTTGACCGGCAGTGTCGGGCGGCGATTGCTCGCTATCACCTGCAGCGAGCGTCGCAAAATTTGCAACCCGAACCCGAACCCGAACCCGAACCCGAACCCGAACCCGAACCCGAACCCGAACC
>NZ_CAXGPO010000038.1:0-28384 GCF_964011655.1 uncultured Spongiibacter sp.
CCCCCCCAGCCATAGACATCCGCACTACTCCAGTAGGTACCGCAGCCTTCAAGAACCGTTCGCTTCCACTCGTATTGATAAAAAGCCTCAATGCTTAATTCCGCCGTAACGCCAATATTGGCGTATAGCAGCCCCACCGGCAGCAGCGCCTCTTTGATCTCAGAGCCGGGGCGGTGCAGCGCGGTCACATCGAAGGGACTAATAATATTCACGCCGTTTTGAATAAACGTGCTTTCCCCCCAGCTCAACACCATATTGCCGGCCCGCAGTTCTACGGGGGCGGAGCCAAGCTCAAAGTTGCCGTAGAGGTAGTAATCCAAAAACTCAGCACCCTGACTTTGAGCCAGGTCATCAAAGCCCTCCGTTTCCAGAGTGCCGTCAACACGGTAATTGTTTGGCACATGGCCGTGAGCAACGTCACCCTCAGCCAAGGCATAGTCATACCAATATTTGAAACGCGTGAACAAACCGATGTTGTCCAGGCTCAACTCAAGGTCGTGCACCCCCTTGAACAACAGGGAATACATATCACCTTTGTCGTAATTTAAATTCCCATCATCGGTGGTACTCACCGACGCGCGCCCCTTACCATCGGTGTTCCCCGGACTGAGATAGTCCTCATCCGGGTCCCCTGCACGCCAACTGGCACCGAGAGAAAGGGTCGAATTGAAACTGCCTTCAACCTCCCCCCAGTTAAACGTCAACGCCTGACTCTGGATGGGAACACCCAAGGTCAACGCACTTATACACACTGCTAGATAACGACGGGAACCAACTGCTGAAGTGTTCGCCATGCTTATTCTCCTCGCTTTTTGGAGAGCAAAGTCTCTGCTTATTGCAGTCAGGCTAATGCCCAAGACGAGGTCAGCACTTGTCCTAGATCAAGGAATGCGGCATCGCGTCCGCAGAAGTGAATACACAGGCGCACTAAGACACAGGATCGCCAAATGCCTAAACAGTGTCGGCTTAGCGTGGGGTTACTATGGAAGACAAGCGCATGAATGAAGAGGGATTTATACGTAGAAGAGATAGTCTAAGACCTGTTCACACCAACGACATCGTCGCTTTAGTGTGAACAGACCACCGACACACTCAGCGCAGATATTGTGCGCCAAGGAAAAGTGTGACCTATTTACTGGGCAAGCAGCCCATTCACAATGCGGTCATTGGCCATATCTATCGCCTTAAGAACACCATATCGGTAATACTCAGGGGTAGCGACAACAGAGATTTCCGTTGTTTTAGCAGAACCGCCGGTGAACAGGCCCACAGCAGAACTAAAGGCATTGGCGGCTTTTTGACTGCCAGAAGTGGTGTCTTCGTTCCGCCCGTAGGCCCCTCCAACTACAATGGGGTCCTTGAGACTGACATAGCCGTTATCTGAAAAGGTCCCACCTAAGTCAACAAGGAACTGCGCGGCAGAACCCGTCGTCACCTGAATACCTTGCCCTACGGCCACCGAGGCGCTCAGCGTGGTGCTTGTGCCGCCACCAAGAGGCACATCCTTAAAGTAATTCACTTCATAGTCAGTATCACTATCAAAGTACGCGAAATGAACATTGTAGTTGATGGCAAATACTGGTGCGCCCGCAGCTTCAGCCAATTCAGCAAAGGCATAAGGCATCGGCTTAACTTGGCTAATTTGATCGGGCACCGAGTATATATTCAGTGAATTCGCGGAGAAGGTCACCTGCTCAGGAGACGATTTCTTCAAAAAAGAAGACAGCCCCGAAGGCGTATAGGGAGCCGCTAGAGGCTTTAATTTTTTCCAAGGTTTTAGCTTTTGCAAATCGCTGACCGGCCTAACATTGAAACCCTTTGCAGTTAAATCAGCGACAAAGTCAGCATATGCCTCGTCGGTAATTTTTTGGAAGGTGGTATCTGGCACGCCGGTTAAATTGGCCTTCAGGGTACTCTTTGCGTATTGCGAGCCACTGCTTTGACGAATCATGGGGCTTACAGACTTCGACGAGCTTGAGTCCTTAGTTACGAAAGAAACCGCAAACTGCGCAACATAGACATCTTTACGCGCCCCGAGCGTAGCAACATTCTTACTTTCGAGGCGATCACCACCGCCACCTCCTCCTACTGAAGCACACCCCACTATCAACGCGGCTATACCGACGACGACAATTAGCCTTTCTTTCATGCCTATCTCCTTGTCAAAATTATTTTCCAACGATAGGAGAAGCGCATAACGCTTGCACCCCCTTGTTCAGGGGGGGTATGCAAAGTGTGTGATAAAAAGCTAAATCAAGGGCGTAAGCTACGGCGACGACGGTGACGAGAAATTTATGACGGTGCATTTAGTAATAACTTTTCCAACCCCGGAGGAAGTGGTTGTTGATCTTGATGCGCGAAATAAATACCTGCTCGAACCGAAGGACGAAAACCTATACTGCTGTGGCGGAGTCTCACCGCCATACTTGGTAACTCTTCATTCAGAGAGTTCGCCGTCAGCCGACTAATTATGGCCGGGCTACTGGGGGCAACACCGTAATTGTTCGTTAGCACTACTTCATCACGCGCGCTTGCACAGCAATTTTATTCCCGCCGTCACACCGCAAATTGCCACTAAACTCCGCTTCATAGTGTTTTCGCGAGCTGTTAATCACCTTCGCCCGCTCGCTGCCATCTGGCTGTAAACGGCAGCTTGTACCGTCTGCTAAGGTAATATCCAATTGCTTGAGCGATGAAGGCTGGCCCGGAAGTGTCATCACCTTGGCGGAGATCGCGGCGGCACCCATCGACTTCATATCCTCGCTCATACTCGCGCCGCCTACCATGGCAACCATAGATGTCCCGCCAGGAACGACAATACGGCCTCCAACGGTACCACTAAGGTCACCGGTGTAGTTTACCGTCCAGCCCCTCTCTGATTCGGCGCGGGCACTCCCAACACCCCCTATACACACTCCAAGAATGAGTGAAAAAAACGCACGTATCATCAAGTTAGGCTCAGCGCCAACATCTGGCGCCGTAGCGGTCTTGGCCTGCAGGGTGGTATGAATCATCCGTGATCTCCAATACTGTTTTAGGATGGACTTGATACCCGCTGTCCAGCGGAGTATCAACTCCTCATGAGTGGGGTTCAATGAACTCGGGTATATTCAAGGCGCATCAGCTGGTTTCCCTGAACCAAGGTATCTTTCCCCTTAATTCTCCAAGCCTCTTCACTCTCTCCCCGTTTGAAGACTAAGTAGGCGCGATCGCCCGAGTCACGAACAAATATATCATCGTATACCTGGCGGCTGCCGTTCGCTTCGACAAAGTCATGCCCAATGGTAATTTCCTCCACTCCCATTACCGAAGCCATGGATCCAATCAGGCCATCAGCGCGGTCTGCAGCAAGTCTGTATTGCCCTTCATAGCCGTGGTCACCACAGGCATGGAGTATAAGCAGGGCGGTAAAGGAGAAAATGAAGCGTAATAGATTCATAACAACACCTTCCTTGGCTAATGTCATTACGACATAGTAAAGCGCGGAAGCACCTTTTTGGCTAGCCATGACCCTGCCTTTTTGCTGTACCGGTGAAGCGTTCACTTTCGCCAACGCAGCACTTCGTATCACGTCTCGTTCCGAACTGGAGAATCAGAAAAACAAAGACAACGGGAGTATTTGTTTATCTAATTCAGATACTTAAATAGCGATTTGCTTTCAACTACCGCTATAGCGTCAAATGAAATGAACACTATATGTGGAGGTAGACATGGGAGAGTTTACGGGGCTGATTGCAGCGATCGCTTTAGTCGCGTCAGCTATCGCAATTCCTGTGGTGATGTGGCGGTACGGCGACAAAATCGCTCACTGGTTCGACCGTTCTGACAAGGACAAGAATTAAGGATCTTTTTGAAACCGTCTTGCAGACGTCTAAATTTGCCGACCTTAGCCCCAACGACCGAGAAACGGGCTCACATTAAAACTTGAGAGCTACGCAGTAACTGAGAGGTGAGCTTGAGCGAGAGGTCTTCAAAATGTGTCACAGAACCTATCACGGTCGTGCCACAACACCTTTATGGGAGCATAAAAAAACCCGGTGCTGCTTTCGCAATACCGGGTTCTTAAATAGTGGCGCGCTCGGGAGGATAAATCGCAGCAGCCTAAGGGCTGCTTCGACCCTGCGGGCTTCGGCGCGGCGCGCCTCGTTGCACCCTGCGCCGTGGGCGCAAGGTGTCGAACCTCTTCTAAATCCAGCGGAGCTTCTCACCCCCCTCGCGCCGGGCGCCTTTGCTTCACGCATAAAAAACCCGGTGCTGCTTTCGCAATACCGGGTTCTTAAATAGTGGCGCGCTCGGGAGGATTCGAACCTCCGACCGCCTGGTTCGTAGCCAGGTACTCTATCCAGCTGAGCTACGAGCGCGTCGAGGTGGCGTACTATATTCAAGGTGGTTTTAGCTGTCAACGGGATTTTGAAAAAAAGCTTAAAAATCCTCGCGTTGAACGACTTTTAACCAACGCAACCACGCTATTGCGCGGAGTACGGCAGGCGCAGGATCCGGTCGCCAATAAAAGAACCCACGTACAAAGCATCGCCCACCCGCTGGGCAACGGTGCCTGCGCCCATAGGCGGCCCGGACACACTGACCACCACTCGGCTTTGCAGAGTGTCTGGGTCGAGCTCCACAATATCAAATGCCGCGGGACAGGCTCCCTCTTCAATACTGGGGCACACAATGAAGTCCCCTAGCGTGAAGTTGTGGCTGGCGATCAGCAGCTTGCCGCGACCATCCCACTGGCTGTTGTCCGGATGGCTAATTTCCACCTCCCCAAGCAGCTTGCCTGTGCGGCGATCCAGTTTTTGCAGGGTTGACCCCGCCCAAAGGTTTACAAACAGGGTTTCGCCATCTGCCGAGATTTGGATGCCATTGGGGTAGTCACCGCTAAACCCTGGCAGTTTGCTAAATTGTTCACCGTCCCACACCCAGATGTGGCCAGGGTTAAAGCCTGCCAGAGCGGTAATTTCCTGCCAACCCAGTGTACCGACCGGCGCGTCGCCGCGGGTATACATGTGAGTGGCCATAAAGCCGCCCTCAGGCAAGGCCACAATATCATTCAAGAAGCTGCCTTCAGGAGGAATAACGCAGCCGCGCCAAAAGGGTTTAACCGCGCCGTCTTGGTCACGCAACTCGAAAAACTCCACCGACTCACGGCCACCGTGGTTAACCACCAGCAATTGCAGTGTGCCGCTCTCGTGGCGCGAGAGGTGAATGCCGTGTGGCGCGAAGATGCTTGGATCCGGCGCGGCACAATCGGCATCCCCCCAACCATCGGAAACCGCCACCTCAGCCATCGGCCATACCTGCTTGCTGCCATCCCGGGTATCCAGCAGGGCCAAAGACCCCGCAACGCTGCCGTGACCCGCCGCCATTTGACTGACGACCAAATGGCGGCCGTCGGGCAAGAGCTCCATATCTTCGGGCTTCTGCCAACCACACAGTACCTCTCGCTCTGCCACGCCCTGGCAGTCACTAATTACCTGAGGGCGCTCAACGCAGCCAGCCAGCAAGAATGCTGTTATCAATAACGTCTTTTTCACCGTGTTGTCCTTATCGTTATTCACCGCAGACCACCCTGCCGCAAGCGGTGTAGAAAAACCAGTTGTGTCGCGGTCAGTGTTTTTTCTTGACCCTGTAGCAATGAATAGGCTTTAGCGTGGACAATATTGAACACTCTCGACCCCGGCCCCTGGCAGCGTAATACCCTGCCTAACCAGAGCTTGTTACACTGTGGCCATGACACGACGATTGCACATTGCCGTATGGATTTTATTGGTGCTAAGCCAACCACTGCTGGCGCTGGAGAGTAGTGCTTTCAGTTTGGCCAGTGAACCCCAGACAAGCCCTACCGCAGTAGCGATGCAGCACTTGGCAAATGCCAGCTGCTGCACTCACCCCAATCAGCAAATGGATTGCAAAGGCCACCAACATTGCCAATCCAACGAAGAAGCGTCGGCCCACCACTCTGGCGATCATACTGGACTCGATCACAGCCGTTGCTGCGAACAACACTGCGACTGCGCCAATAGTAGCTGCGGGCCAAGCCTGCTCAGCCAATTGGCATTGGCGGTTGCAACATCACGCGAGAGTATGATCAACAGCGCCGCCGCTGCTTCAGCAAAACGTTACAACGAGCGCCTGTTACGTCCGCCTATTGCTGCGTAATCACTCCCTGTGACGCGGCAGAATGTACTTTGCCGCAAGTGATTATCGACTTTATAGGACGTTTCCAATGACACTTCGCACTACTATTTTGGCGGGCTTTGCAGCAGCGAGCCTAAGCATTTTAGGCAGCCCCTTACACGCGCAATCAGCAAAGGCTGAGCTCACGGTTTATAAGTCCCCTCAGTGCGGCTGCTGCACAAAGTGGGCTGACCACATGGATGATAACGGCTTTGACAGCACCGCGATAAATCGTCACGACATGGCCACACTAAAGGCCAGCCTGGGCGTTCCCAGCGGACTCCAGTCCTGCCATACCGGTCAAGTGAAGGACTATGTGTTCGAGGGGCATATACCTGCCGACGTAGTAAAACGCTTTCTTGAAAATCCCCCAGAGGATGCCTACGGCCTCGCCGTGCCCGGTATGCCAATCGGCAGCCCCGGCATGAAAATGGGCACGCGCCACCAAGACTACGATGTCATTTTGCTAAAACGCAGCGGCAAGCACGAGGTGTATACCCGCGTTAGTCAGCACAGCGCGCCGTAGGAGAACAACAATGAAACGTGAATATCCACCGGCCAACATCCCGCGCCGGCGCTTTGTCACGGGTGCAGCTAGCGTTATTGCCCTGACAGGCCTCGCAGGCTGCGCGAGTCAGGCACCTCATCAGCAGGCGGAACGACGCCCTAGCGCAGAATTACGTGGCAATCGCTTTGACCTGCACATCGACTATCTACCGGTAAACATCACGGGACTCGACAGTCTGGCAACGGCGGTCAATGGCAGCGTGCCCGCCCCGACCCTGCGCTGGAAGGAAGGCGAAGAAGTGCATATCCGCGTGCACAATCACCTACCACATACCAGCTCAATACACTGGCATGGCTTGATTTTGCCAACAGATATGGACGGCGTTCCCGGGCTGAGTTTTGCCGGCATCCCGCCCGGCGGCCACTACGATTACCGATTCCAGGTAAAGCAGAGCGGCACCTACTGGTACCACAGCCACTCTGGGTTTCAGGAACAAACGGGGCTCTATGGCGCCATTATTATTGACCCTGCAGACGACGACCCGGTCGCCTATGATCGCGAGCACGTCATTGTACTTTCCGACTGGAGCGACGAAGCCCCCGAAGCGCTCTATGCCCGCCTGAAAAAGCAGAGCCATTACTATAATCGGCGCGAACGAACGGCCGTCGATTTGTGGCAAGACATTCGCAAACAAGGGATTGCCGCCACTTGGCACGACCGCGCCATGTGGAACCGTATGCGCATGAGCGACAGCGACATAGCCGATATCAACGGCATCGCCTACACATTTTTAGTGAATGGGCTCAGCCCAGATGCAAACTGGCTTGGCCAATTCTCCGCCGGCGAACGCCTGCGCTTACGGGTGATTAATGCCGCGGCCATGACCCTGTTCGACGTTCGTATTCCCGGCTTGACGATGACAGTGGTTGCCGCCGATGGGCAAAATATCCAGCCGGTCAGTGTTGATGAATTTCGCATCGCACCGGCAGAGACCTACGATGTGATCATTCAGCCCAGCGCCGACCGTGCTTACACACTGTTTGCACAGAGCATTGATCGCAGCGGCTATGCGCGGGCAACGCTCAGCCCCAATAAGCAGTGGCAGGCCGAAATACCTGCGATGGACCACATTGTGAGGCTCGACCACCGAGATATGGGAATGGCTCACGACAACAGCGCGCACACCTCGATGGCGGGCGACGCTATGCCAGCGATGCAGCACAAACGGCCTTCCCACGAGGCGCATGCTCACCACGGCCATCACGCGATGATGTCTGAGCCGCTGCCAGATAGCCCAGCACCTGCTGGCCACGGCAGCAAGCAAACAATCCAGCATTCCGCCACTGAATTTGGTGTAGGCGTGGACATGCGCGCAGGTATGCCTGCCAACGGCCTTTCCGACCCAGGCATTGGCCTGCGCGAGCACACAAAGCGCTATGGCAGAAAAGTTCTGCGCTACAGTGACCTGTTCGGCCTTCACCCCACCCGCGACCCACGCGACCCGGAGCGAGAGCTGGCAATCCACCTTACCGGCAATATGTCTCGGTACATGTGGTCGATGAACGGCGTCATGTTCGACGACGCCGAGCCGATCATTCTGCGCCACAACGAGCGCCTGCGCTTTGTCGTCGTCAACGACACCATGATGACCCACCCCATTCACCTGCACGGCCTGTGGAGTGAGCTGGAGACCGGCGACAGTGGCCACATCCCGCGCAAACACACCGTCATTGTGCAGCCAGGGTCGCGTATCAGCTACCTCGTTAGCGCCGATGCCATTGGCCGCTGGGCCTATCACTGCCACCTGATGTTTCACATGCCGGGCATGTTTCGCGAGGTTCGCGTAGTGGGAGGCAAGGTATGAAGAAACACTATGTACTGTGCGCCGCGCTACTGACAGGCCCCGCGTTGGCCGGGGGCAAAGCCGACCCCGTGCTGGCAAAGTTTATGGTCGACGAAGTTGAGCAACGCAGCGACCATCAGCAGGCGTTTAGCCTCCAGGGGTGGCTAGGGACTGACCTCAACAAACTGTGGCTAAAGGCTGAACGCGAAGCGCACGACGGCTCCACAGAGGACGCGGAACTTCAGCTTCTGTACAGTCGCGCCATCGCGCCCTATTGGGATCTTCAAGGGGGACTGCAACGAAGCTTCAGTGAGGATGGTAGCGACGACAGCGTGGTTATCGGCATACAGGGCCTTGCCCCCTACCACTTTGAAGTCGATGCCGCGGTGTTTATCAACGACCAAGCCGAGCTCTCGGCCGAGCTGGAGCTTAGCTACGAGCTGAGGCTGACCCAGCGTTGGATTCTGGAACCGGAAATCACACTTGAAGCAGCCGCTCAGGGCGACTCGGAAAATGGGGCCGGCCTGCGCCGGGAGGAGCACGCCTTGCGGCTCTACTACTATCCAGAGCGGGAATGGGCACCCTATATCGGCGCAGTGTGGCAGCAGCTGTATGGCGACACCGCGGACATTGCGCAACGCCGTGGCAACCCCCGCCAGCAGGAACAGTTTGTGGTGGGAGTGCGCGCCTGGTTCTAAGTGGCGAGCGACTATTCCGTAAACCTATAGCCCATAAAAAAGGCCCGCATTACGCGGGCCAACATAACCTGGAGAGGTTATTCGGTTGCCGAAGCACGCAGCCGTGCTGGCGCTTGGCTTAAAACGCTGTGATCACTTCCTAGAAGCGCACCATTAACTCTGCACCGTAGCTGCGCGGCTCACCCGCGAGATACTGGTCGAAACCAAAGCCAGCCTGCAGGTTGATCGCATAGCTATCGTATTCCTCATCGGCCAGGTTTTTGCCCCACACAGAAATACTGTAGCTGTCGTCATTGGCATACCAACTGATGCGACCGTTGTATAACCAGTAGGCATCCTGGCGAATTTCACCGTAGCCATAATCGTCGTTGTAGGCGCTGTACCACTGATCATCCTGGAAGTTGGCATTCACATTGACGCTAAGGTAGCCGTGCTGAGTGACGAGCACATCGTAGTCGGCCGAAATACTAAAGTTGAACTTGGGCGCCGAGATCAACTCATTGCCCGACAGGTCAACCGTATCGTCCTGATTGGCGATGGTCTCAGTATTTGCCAAGGTCAGTTCGGTGTACTCCGTATCTAGATAACCGGCTCCCAGTTGCAGGGTAAGACGCTCCGTCACCCGCGCCCACAGCTCGGCTTCCAAACCCTGAATAGTCGAACCACCGGCATTCTCCAAGAAGTTGGAGATGCCCACCACGTTAATGAACTGCTGATTGGTGTAGTCATAATGGAAGGCCGCGGCATTCAAGCGCATGCTGTTATCAAATAAATCGGCCTTAAAGCCCACTTCGAAGGCGTCGATATATTCTGGCGACGCATAGGCAGTTTCCAGCGGTCGCTCGATGTAATAAGCACCGCCGTTAAAGCTGCCGCTGCGATAGCCTCGGCTCGCACTGGCATAGACCATCAACTCGTCGCTGAGTCGGTAATCCAGCCCCACTTTGCCCGTCCACTCTTTCTCAGTGGTATCCAGCTCGGGTGCCGAATCCAGGGTGTAAGGGCCATGGGTATAGCCGGTCTGAGTGATCTGCAGCAATTCCAATGGGTTTTGTAACAGACTCTGAATATCACTCACGGTGAGCGGCAGAGTGATCCACGCATTATCAACACCGGTAGTGTTGCCGGGTACATAGCTACCGCGCGGCGTGCCGTCGTTGGCCAGGCGCGAGATATTCAAATAACTTAGCTTGTTTTTGTCCTGGGTGTAACGCAGACCGACATCCATGCCAAAGTTCGCACTAAAGTCGAAACGCATTTGGCTGTATACCGCGGCGCTGCTCTTTTCGGTTGCCAAGCGTTGGTCCAGCTTACCGAAGTCGATCAAGTAGGGAAAAATGGGAATGGTATCTGGCTTCGCCAAGCCCACTCGCAGATCGGGGATCTGATTGAAAATATCGTAGATATTGTTCATGTACAGGTCTTCCTGACCATAGAAGACCCCGGCAATGATGTTAAACATGCCGTCAAAATTCGAGGTAAAACGCAAATCCTGGCTGTAGCTAATGGAGTCGGAGGCCCAGGTTATTTCCAGCAGGCCATTGGGGCTGCCGTCGGTGTCGGCCTTTTGATAATAATCGGCATCCAAGTAGGAGCTGACCGACGTCAGGCTGTAGTTTTCGGCGTTGTAGTTAACCGTAAGCACGGCTAGGTCCGTGTTAGTGACCAGCGCGCCGGCGTTGTTCACCTCACTCTCATGGAAGTCCAGGCCACGGCTGGGGCGTGAATAACCGGTGTAGTCAATAAAGCCGTTGGAGTCGCCTTCTAGACCCGTACCTCGCAGGTCGGTGCGTGGTTCATTGCGCGGCGGTGTGCTGATCGCATCGTTATTCGAGGTGGTGTATTTCAGTACCGCGTCCCAGGCATCACTAATGCGCCAGTTTAAGGCCAAGCGCGCGCCTTTAAAGTCGGTTTGTGCCGCATTCTCATCTTTGCCACGCACGTCAACGTAGCCGTCATTTTTCTTAATGCTGCCGGCCAAGCGGCCAGCCAACACACCGGGAATCAGCTCAGACTCGGCAGCGGCCTCGACGGTGGTCGCGTTATAACTGCCCGCGCCAAGTTTCAGGAAGCCACTCGCTGGCTCATCAAAGCCCGGTGTGCGGGTAATAATATTGATAGCACCACCAGTGGTGTTCTTCCCGTAAAGCGTGCCCTGCGGGCCGCGCAAAACCTCCAGGCGCTCAACATCAAAAAAGTTGGCCCCGTGGCTGTATACCGGGCCGAGATAGGCCTCATCAACATAGACGCCAATCGGGCTCGCCTGATTGGAGCTGTAGTCAGACATACTGACCCCGCGAATGGAGAAGATCGGCTGAACGTCACCATAGGGGCCGCTGACCTGCATATTCGGCACCTGGGCCGAGACGTCGTTGGCGTTTTCAAAGCCCAGTTTATCCAACTGATCCCCGCCCAGACCGGTGACTGCCACGGGAATATCTTGTGCACTCTGAGAACGTTTTTGCGCCGTGACCAGCACTTCTTCAAGTGCCGGTGCGCTGTGGGCCGTTAACGATACCGTCAGCGCGGCGGTCACTGCGCTGCGCATCGCCACTGCCGAACCACGGTGGGCAAGCCTTTTCTTCTGATCGCGGGACATGAACCACTCCTTACTCATCCGGCTGTGCGCCGGTTATTGCTTATTATCAAATGCCGTCATTGGCGATGCTTGTTAAGGACATCGCCCAGCGGCAGTGACGAAAGTCTACAGCACAAATAATTGATATTTTCGGACATTTATCCCAATCCTCGGACATATTTATCAAATTGAGCGCCAGGTTCTGCACCTCTGTGGGGCAATGCCGTTGCACAAACGAGAACGATTAGCGATACTCAATTTATAATTTCGGACATAACAACAGATGGGTTAAGTGATGCAAAACTGGGACTTCTGCCGCAGTGTAATGAGCGCGCAAATTCTGGTGTCGTTGGGAGAAGAGCTAGGCGCCCCCATACACGCCCTGCTTCACAATAGCGGTCTGAGCCAAACCCACCTCAACAATCCTGAAACAGTGGTTGAAGCCCAGAGTGAACTTGCCGTTATCCGCAACCTGCTTGGAGCACTGCCGCCCATCGAAGGCTTGGGCCTGACCGCTGGGCAGCGCTACCAACTATCTGCCTACGGCATATGGGGCTTTGCCATCGCCAGCAGCCCCACACCGAGAAAAGCCATTGAACTGGCGCGTAACTATCAGGAACTTACCTTCGTTTTTGCCGGTTTTACCATTGCTACGCGCGGCGATAAAACGTGCATTATCTTTGACGACAGCGATGTGCCAGAAGATGTTCGCCTGTTCTGCCTGGAGCGCGAAATGGCCGCCGCCGCGGTGATTATGCGCGAGCTGCTGGGCAGTGATTTTCAACCCGACAGGGTGTGCTTCCGTCACCCGCACCCGTCGTATGCCGAGCGCTACCATGACAGCTTCGGTGGGCCAGTTGAATTTAATGCCGAATACAATGCCCTGGAATTCCCCAATTCCTTACTGGATATCCCGCGCACCGTCGGCAATGAAAACACCGCGAATCTACTGGCAAAACAATGTGGCGAGCTGCTCGCCAGCCGCAGTGCACGCCGCGGCCTTTCGGGAAAAGTGAGGGAATTGCTGTTGCGTCAGCGCCCCATGGAGATGGACATGGAGGCGGTGGCAAGCAGCCTGCACATGACCTCCCGCACCCTGCGCCGCAAACTCGATGCCGAAGGCAGTTCATTTCGCCAACTCAGCGACGAGATCCGTCTCACACTGGCGGAAGAGCTACTGCGCAGCACGCCCTTGAGTATTGAACAGATCGCCGAGCGATTATCCTACGCTGATGCCTCTAGCTTCTCGCAGGCTTTCAAACGCATGACCGGCAATACCCCCGGCGCCTTTCGCAAGACGCACCAACGCCGCTAGGCCAGTGAGGAAAGAAACTGCCGGTAGCACTTAGCACTGGCGGCGGGGCGCTCCAGCATCGGCAAGTGACCCGTCTGTTCCATAATGGTAACGCTCGCGTGGGGCAACATGGGTCGCATCACCTCCACGCTACTGACGTCGAGCACCCTGTCCTGACGCCCCCAGATTACCAGTGCGGGCAAAGACAAGGCAGGCAGCACAGCATCTAGCCCACCGTATATTTCCTGTTGGTACTGACGGAAAATAGCGGCGATACATTCTCGGCGCGCCATCGCCGCTCTGGCCATATAGTTGCGAACCAACCTAGGGAGAAAGGGCTGTTTCTCACACACAAGGGCTAAGAGTCGATCAAAATCTGACTCCGACGACACCAACAAGGGGTTTACCCCTTTCTCCAGGTCACGCTCCATATCGCAGCGTTCAGGCGCTTGAATACCGCCATTATTAAACAAGCAAATACTGCGCAACTGCTGTGGGTAGCGCTGGGCATATACTGCCGTTAAGTGCCCACCCATTGAGCTGCCTGCCATGTGGCAGCGACCGACGCCGAGCGCTGACAAGAGCCCTCTCAACCGCTCGGCCTGGGCAGCCATACTGTAGTCCAAGCCCTGTCGGCAGGGGTTTTCACCAAAGCCCGGCAGGTCCACGGCAATTACGTGGTAATTTGCGCGCAGCCGACCGGCGAAACGCGTCCAGTTGTCTTTGTCGGCGCCAAAGCCATGCAGCAATACAATCGTCTCGCGCTTCCCCACGCCACCTTCAAGATAGTGCCAAGGCTGTTCGCCCACCATGCAAAACTTTGCTCGCAGGCCACAGCGCCAGCGGTCAGCAGCCAGCGCTGCACGCGCCAAGTGATCACTTAACATCGCATGCTCCCCGGCTAATTGATCGATGGCGACGCATGGCTTTCTGCCATATGCGCTGCGCTGGCGGGGCTGAACTGGTAGTCATCAGGCGTAAAACGCCGGTGCATCGCCCGAAAACGAAAGGTGAAATCCGGCCACAGCTGAGTGATTTTGCCGCTGCGGTGCTTGTACCAGCTGTCGCAGCCCGTGGCCCATATTGAGGTATCAAGCCGTTTGTGCAGCGCGCGGTTAAACTGCTTCTGCACCGCCTCACGCACTTCAACTTCCACACAATGGCGCTGCTCGCATTCGTCCAGCAGCCGGCTGATCGCCTGTATTTGCGTTTCGATCATGTACACCATGGAGCTATGCCCCAGGGTTACGTTCGGGCCAACGATCAACATCAGGTTGGGAAAGCCGTTAACCGTTGTGCCCAAATACGCTTCTTCGCCATCGCGCCATGCCTCTGCCAGAGACTGGCCACCGCGACCGTGAATGATCTGGGCAATGGGGTTTTCGGTGGCATAGAAGCCCGTGCCGAAAATAATACAGTCCACCTCGCGCTCGGTGCCGTTGGCATCGACGATACTGTGCTCGCGAATCTCTTGTATGCCATCGCTCAACAAGCTGACGTTCGGCCGCTGCAGGGCGGGGTACCAGTCGTTGGAAATCAGCACACGCTTACAACCCACCGGGTAGCTTGGCGTGACTCGCTCGCGCAGCGCCGGGCTTTTTACCTGACTACGTATGTGCTGCAGTGCCATGCGCTCATACAGTTTCATTAGCGAGGGGTGCAGCACCATTCCCAGTATGCGGGTTTCATTGTGGCAGTAAATCTTGCTGCGCAGCGCCAGGCGTACGCCGGGTAAGTAGCGAAAGGCTGCCTTTTCCAACTCACTGTATGGCCGGTCTTTGCGGGGAATAATCCAGTTCGGTGTACGTTGGTAAACATCGAGTTGCGCGGGCTGGTCGGCAATTTCAGGTACAAATTGGATGGCCGACGCGCCGGTGCCAATCACCGCCACGCGTTTACCGCGCAGGTCGTAGCAGTGATCCCAGTTGGCTGAGTGAAAGCACTTTCCGGCAAAGCGCTCCACCCCCGGAATATCCGGCAGGCGCGGCTCGGCCAATCCACCGTTGCCGCTGATCAGCATGCCGACATTGTAATTCCCGCCTGTGGTCTCCAGCTGCCAGCGCTGGCTGTGCTCACAGTAATGGGCAGCGTTGAGTTGGTGGCCAAACCGAATATGAGGCAGCAAATCCCACTTTTCCGCCACCTCCCGCAGGTAGCGCTTTAACTCTGGCTGGGTGGGATATACCCGCGACCAGTCACAGTTGGGTTCGAATGAAAAAGAGTACAGATGAGAAGGCACATCGCAGGCGGCGCCGGGGTAGTGATTATCTCGCCAGGTACCACCGACATCCTCGGCACGCTCAAGGATGATGAAGTCTTCCCGTCCCTTTTTTTTCAACTCTATCGCCATACCCAGGCCGGCAAATCCGGTGCCGACGATGGCATAACTGTGACGTGTTGCAGAGGAACCGCTCGATGGCGCGAGCGACGGTGCAGCAGATGGCATAGGCGTTACCTGTTATTTCTTTTATGAACTACCGCCAAGCTTAGGGGCCGCTAGTCCTTCACCCAATGTCTGCGAAGGACACATCATTTAGTTATTCGGACAGGCACAGACCGGGCTGCCACTACCGCAATTGCGCGATAAACCCTTCCGACTCGGCGATAGCAGCCTCCATGGTTGCAATTAATGCGGTGACATCGCGGTCGATGGTGGCCAATTCACCCTTGATGGCTGAGATCGCCGAAGCATTGAGGTTGTGCTTCAAATACAGCACATTGTCTTGCAGGTTATCCAATACGGGCGCCAAGCTCTTCTCTGAGCGCCGCAGACTTTTGCGCAGACGGTTGTAGCGATTTTTTGTGTCGCGGAGTTTGGCTGCACTGTCATCGCGCAGGCGCGCATTACTGTACAGTGAGAGCTCGTCCTCCCACTCCTCAAACAGGGCCTCAGCCACGCTTTCCACTGCGTCGATACGGTCGCGGATGTCGTCTGCTGCCGCGCGACTGTCTTCAAAGCTAGCATTGAGACGATCGTAAAGTTTTTCTAAGTCGCCGCCGTCAAAACTCACCACCGAGCGAAACTCACCCAAGGCGTCGCGGAATTGGTCCTGCGCCTCGCGCTGCGATTCCGTTGCCTCTTCCACGCGATCAACCAAAATGTCTCGCTTGTGGATACCCACCTTTTCCATGGCGTTGTAATAGGTGGATTCACAGGCGACAAGAACCAGTGCAGCAATGACAAGAAATAAGCGCTTAGCGACCATAGGGCATTCCAGTTAGTGGACGGAGAGCAGACCTTGTGTTGTGTGGAGTAGTGTTCTGTGCAAAAGCATAGCGCCCCGCCGCGCTGCGCACAAATCGCATTGCGCACAACTCCACAACGGCGACTATAGTTAGACGCAAAGCGATAAAGCCTTATCTTATTTATGCATTGGAGGGCGCGAATGCCAACAGAACTCGCCAAACAAGATATCACCATCCTGCGTATTCTTCAGCGCGACGCCAGCAAGACATCCAGTGAGATTGCCGAAACCCTCAACATGTCCCAGTCGCCCTGCTGGCGGCGGATCAACCGGATAGAGCAAGCCGGTATCGTGCGCAAAAAAGTCGCCATCCTCGACCGCGAAAAACTGGGTATGGAACTAGTGGTTTTTACCACCGTAAACCTGAGCATTACCGGGCGGCAGCAACTTGAAGAATTTGAGTCGTCGGTGAGCGACTTTCCCGAAGTCGTCGAATGCTACACGATGACGGGCGTGTGGGATTATATGTTGAAGATTATCACCCGCGATATTCGCCACTACGAAAGCTTTGTACGCGAGCGCCTGCTGAGCCTGCCAATGATCGGCGAAACGCACTCACACATCGCGGTAACCGAAATCAAAAACACGACCGAGCTCCCGCTGGAAACCCAGCTGTGAGCCCCTGGCCGTGTGTTCCCCCCCCGGCGTTAACGACCGTCGTCGCGCAGGAAATCCGCCACGCAAAAGGCAAGTTCCAGCACTTGGTCGGCGTTTAAACGCGGATCACACTGAGTTTGGTAGCACTTGTCCAGGTCCGACTCGGACAGCCGGTACGCCCCGCCAGTGCACTCGGTCACATGCTGGCCAGTCATCTCCAAATGAATGCCGCCGGGGTGCTGCTGTTCGCTGCGCAACACTGCAAAGAAGTGACGAATTTCTTCCAGAATGCGATCAAAAGAGCGTGTTTTGTAGCCATTACCCGCCTTCACGGTATTGCCGTGCATGGGGTCGCAGGACCACACAACGCTGCATCCCTCCTGCTGCACTCGCCGCGCCAGTGCCGGTAGGCGCTCAGCCAGCACGTCGGCGCCCATGCGGGTAATCAGGGTTAGACGACCGGGAATATTGTCTGGGTTCAAGGCGTCAATTAAGGCGATCAACTCGTTGCCTGTCATCGACGGGCCAACCTTTACGCCAACCGGGTTTTTAAGGCCGCGAAAGAACTCGATATGAGCGCCATCGAGCTGACGAGTGCGCTCACCGATCCACAGCATATGTGCCGAGCAATCGTAGAAGTCGCCGGTTAAATGGTCCTGGCGAGTCAGGGCCTCCTCATAATTAAGGAGCAACGCTTCATGGGAGGTATACAGCTGCGTTTCGCGTAGCGTGGGGGTGTTGTCGCTATTGATGCCACACACCTCCATAAACGCCAGTGCATCTTGGATGCTGTGCGCCAAAGCCTGATAGCGCTCGCGCAGAGGGTTGCCATCCAAGAAGCTGAGGTTCCACTGGTTAACCTGGTGCAAATCAGCCAAGCCGCCGGTGGCAAAAGCCCGCAGCAAATTCAACGTGGAGGTGGACTGGTGATAGGCTTGCAACATGCGCTGCGGGTCCGGCGCACGGGCCGCTGCATCAAACTCGGGGGAGTTGATGATGTCACCGCGATAACTGGGAAGCACCACGGCGTCGCGCTCTTCTGTTTCTGCCGAGCGCGGTTTGGCAAACTGCCCCGCCATGCGGCCCACTTTCACCACGGGTAAACGCCCCGCATAGGTGAGCACGATGGCCATTTGCATCAACACTTTGAAGGTATCGCGGATATTGTTCGCCGAAAAGTCGCCAAAACTTTCGGCGCAGTCGCCGCACTGAAGTAAAAACGCTCGCCCCTCGGCAACCTCGGCCAACTGGCTGTGTAAGGCGCGGGCCTCCGCGGCAAATACCAGCGGCGGCATTGCGGCCAGACTTTGCTCCACTGTGCTTAGCGCCGCAGCGTCGCCATACCTCGGCTGTTGCAAGGCGGTCTTATTTCTCCAGCTATCTCGGCTCCACGTTGTCACGTATTCCCTCCTTCAGTTTTCTGTTGCGGCTTGCCTACCCTGTGCCAACAATACCTCTTCAGCCATTGCTTCGGCCACCACATGGGGCGGGCACAATTGCTGCGCTGCGCGCTTGAAGATCAGCCCCAGCTTGTCGCCAATGCCCTCGACATGCTGCAACAGTGTCGACTCAGCATCGGCTGACAGCGCCCCGCCGTGCTGGCGCTGATGATAGACCGCAATAATACCCCCGGCATTAATAACAAAGTCCGGCACGTATAAGACACCGCAATCGGCAAGCTGCTGCGCCTGAGCCGGTGTTGCCAGCTGGTTATTGGCGGCACCGGCAATGATCGATGCCCTCAGCTGTTGCACTGTTTCCGCATTTAGCACGGCCCCCATTGCGCAGGGCGCCAAAACATCCACTGGCTGACTCAATATGCTCGCTGGCTCGACCACCTCTGCCCCAAGTACCTGCAGGGGTGTCAGTAATGTCGGGTTCACATCGGCAACCAGTACGGTTGCACCGTCTTCGATTAACCGCCTCGCGAGGTGGCTGCCAACGGCCCCCGCTCCCTGAATTGCCACCCTCACACCGTCGAGATTATCGCTGCCGCGTTGCTGGCGCAGGGCTGCGCGCAAACCGCAGTAAACACCGTAAGCGGTGTATGGCGACGGGTCACCGCCGCCGTGGCTGTCGAGCCCGGAAACATAGCAGGTGTGTTTGGCAATTTGCGCCATGTCGGCCACCGTGGTGCCGGAGTCTTCAGCCGTAACATAGCGACCGCCCAAGCTGTCGATAAATCCGGCCATTGCCTTAAGTAGCGCCGCATTCTTGTCGCGCGAAGGGTCACCAATAATCACGGCTTTGCCACCACCCACTGGCAGTCCGGCAAGCGCAGACTTATAGGTCATGCCACGCGACAGCCGCAGCACATCGTCAAGCGCCGTCGCATCGTCCGCGTAGGGGTACATTCGCAAACCGCCCACCGCCGGTCCAAGCCGGCTGCTGTGCACAGCAATAATTGCCCGCAAGCCCGTGGAGCGGTCTTCGCAGAACGCGACAAGCTCGTGTTGATCAAAAGAGGGGGCGCTAAACACTGCCATATACGACACCTATTATGTTTGGTTCGTGGCGCTAGCCAGTTCGACAAAGGGCAACGCATCGCCATTAAATTTTGCCAACAGCGTGCGGCGAGCGGCCGTATAGCGTTGAGCGTTCGCCTGCTTCACATGACCAAAGCCCCGCACCTTATCCAGACTGCTTACCAGCTCGAGTGCGTAGTCTCTGTTTTCGAACGTTAACCGCGCGGCGATATCGGCGAGATCTGCGAGAAATTGCTCGCATAATTCTCGCTCCATGCGCCGCTCCGCCGTGTAGGAAAAAATATCCCAGCGACTTCCTCGCAGGCCCTTGGCCGCGGCGAGTAGTTTAAACGCCGGCAGACACCAGCCAGGCAAGCGGCGCTTTTTGTGCTCGCCGGTATTAGGGTCTACACGACTTAGCAGGGGCGGCGCCATATGAAACTGCAAAGTGAAATCCCCTTCGAACTGCTCGCGCAGTTGCCGCATAAACTCCCCGTTAGCAAATAAGCGGGCAACCTCGTATTCATCTTTATATGCCATGACATGGTAGAGCGTACGGGCCGCCGCGATACTCAGCGACAACGTCTGGCCACCCACCACCGCGCGCTCACTATCGGCAAGCTGAGTTATTGCGTTGCGGTAACTCTGGGCATAGCCGGCGTTTTGATAATCACACAGCTGGCCGTAACGGTGCTCGACAATCTCGTCCAGGCCGGACAGTGGTTGCCAGTGCTCTGCTGCCAGGCCACTGGCCCGTCGCACAGCCAACTCGTCGATTGCCGCTCTGCGCCCCCAACGGAATGCCCGCTGGTTAAATTCCACAGCAACATCGTTCAACTCTATCGCCGCGTCTACCGCCTCGCTGGAAACGGGAATTAAACCGCGTTGAAAGGCGTAGCCGAGCATAAAGAAATTACTGGCGACGGCGTCGCCCATCAGGTGAGTGGCCATGACCGTGGATTCAATAAAGTGAACCTTTCCGGCGCCGACCTCCTCTTCAATAATTTGCTTCATTTCACGGGCAGGAAAGGCCGCATCGGGGTCAAATATCGAGGCCGATGTTGGCGCCTCGCTATCATTAATCACCGCATGCGAGCGCTCTATATTCACCTTTGCCATCGCCTCGTCGCTGGCACTCACTACCAAATCGCAGCCCAACAATAGATCGGCGTCACCGGCGGGAATACGCACCGCATTGATATCCTCCTGACGGCGGGCAATGCGCAAATGGCTTACCACAGGGCCAAACTTTTGCGCAAGCCCGGTCTGGTTCATCGTCGCGCAGCCCTTGCCTTCAATATGCGCCGCCATCGCCAATACCGCGGTAACGGTAAGCACACCCGTACCGCCAATGCCTGTAACGACAATATTCCAAGGTTGCTCAAGATTGTGCGCTGCTGGCTCCGGTAGCGCGGCAAAGTCATCCTCTGCTGTTGCCGTGCTCTGCCTTAAACGGCCGCCGATCACCGAGACAAAACTGGGGCAAAACCCCTTCACGCAGGAGTAGTCTTTGTTGCAGGCGCTTTGATCAATCTCGCGCTTACGACCCAGCTCCGTTTTTACCGGCACCACCGATAGGCAGTTGGACTTTTTCGCGCAGTCACCACAGCCTTCGCATACCGCCTGGTTGATGACCACGCGGCGATTGGGGTCATCCATCAACCCACGTTTGCGCCGTCGGCGCTTTTCCGCCGCGCAGGTTTGCTCGTAGATCAATACGCTGCAACCTTTTACCCGGCGCAGCATTTCTTGCACCGGGAGCACTTCATCGCGATGGTGAATACTCAGCCCTTCGGTCTCGGCAAGGGTGTGCTTTTCAGGTTGATCAGAAACGAGCGCGATGCGCTCAACGCCTTCCCCGCGCAGCTGTAAAATAATTTGCTCCACACTGAGCTGACCGTCTACCGGCTGGCCGCCGGTCATTGCCACAGCATCGTTATAGAGCAGTTTATAAGTGATATTCACGCCGGCAGCGATGGCCTGCCGGATCGCTAAAATTCCCGAGTGGAAATACGTGCCATCACCGAGGTTCTGGAAAACATGCTCAGTGTCGGTAAAGGCAGCCTGTCCGATCCATGTCACACCCTCGCCGCCCATTTGCGTAAACGTTTGCGCTGGGCGGCTATCCATAAACGTGCTCATGTAGTGGCAGCCAATACCCCCCATGGCAATGCTGCCCTCCGGCACTTGTGTAGAGGTATTGTGAGGGCAGCCTGAGCAGTAATGGGGTTTGCGATCAATCTTGTTGCGCTTGCTCGCCAGCGACTGCTCCTTCTGCTGGTAAAAACTCAGGCGTTTTTCAATGTCTTCACTCTGATAAAAACGGCGGATCCTCGCCGCAATGGCCCTGGCCACCATTGCCGGGGTGAGTTCGGACACATTGGGCAGCAGGTCTGCGCCGTGCTCGTCAAATTCACCGATCACCCGCGGCCGCTTGTCGACGGCCCAGTTGTAGAGCTGACCAGTGAGTTGGTCTTCGATGATTGAGCGCTTCTCCTCGACGACCAGAATCTCTTCCAGGCCACTGGCAAACTCGTGGGTAAGCACTGGCTCCAGTGGCCACGGCATCCCCACTTTGTATACACGCAAACCGATTGCGGCGGCGCTGTTGTGATCGATACCCAAATCTTCCAGCGCCTGCATAACATCGAGGTAGGCTTTGCCGCTGGTGATAATGCCCAAACGCGGCTTGGGACTATCAATAAGAATGCGATTTATATGGTTTGCCAGGGCAAAGGCGCGGGCCGCATAAATTTTGTATTTATTCAGCCGGCGTTCCTGATCCAGGGGAGTGTCGGGCCAACGCAGGTGGACACCGTCAGCGGGCAAAACAAAGTCCTCGGGCAACACGATATTGATGCGATGAGGGTCTATCTCGGCAGAGATCGCCGAATCCATATTCTCGGTGATCGCTTTCAAGGCCACCCAGCTACCGCAGTAACGCGACAACTCCCAACCAAAGACGCCGAGATCTAACACTTCCTGCACATTTGCCGGGGCCAGTACCGGAATCGAGGCACCGATAAACATATGCTCCGACTGATGGGGCAGCGTAGACGACTTGGCTGCGTGATCATCCCCCGCCACCGCGAGTACACCGCCGTATTGGCTGGTGCCGGCAGCATTGGCATGTTTGATGACATCCATGCTGCGGTCGACACCCGGCCCCTTGCCGTACCACATGCCGAACACGCCATCGTACTTCGCATGGCCGTTTAACCCGACCTGCTGGCTGCCCCAAACAGCAGTTGCCGCTAAATCCTCGTTGATGCCCGGTACAAACTTAATATGGTGGCGGTCCAGGTAATCCTGAGCCTGCCACAGCGTCTGATCCAGTGTGCCCAGTGGCGAACCACGATAGCCCGAAATGAAGCCCGCGGTATTAAGGCCTCGCTCCTGGTCACGCTGATGCTGAAGAATGGGTAAGCGCACCAAGGCCTCTATCCCGGTGAGATAGGCCCTTGTCGTGTCCAATGCGTATTTGTCTGCCAGCGATACCTTGCGCAGTGCCATGCTGCTACCTGCCTGTTATTGTTTTGACATGGACTAATAATAGGCAGCGGATCGCGAATTTTTTATGTTATTCAGACAGACTAAACGCAGATAACGGTCTAATTTAGACCCAAAAATAAGCGACGCAAAAAAAAGCCCGCTTACGCGGGCTGAGTGATTAGGGCCTGTTATTGTTTACTTCACAATATTGCCCAAGTTCAATAGCTGGGTTTCGCCACTGTTGTCATCGACGCCGTCGTTGTCATTGATGATCAGCACGTCGCCATTGGCCATCAGGGCGGCCCCTTCAATTTTTTCGGGCACCAGTCCGCCTGGCATCTGCAAGTCATCCATCAGGTCACGCACCAATGTTTTGGTCACGGTATCGCCGGTTACCAAGCCACTAAGGTCGAACTCATAAAGGCGCTTAATTGCCGCATCAGGGCCGCCTTGGTTATCGCGCTCGATGACCATAAAGCGCTCGCCACCCAGTGCGGTAATCTCAGACAAACCAACCCAACCACCGTTTTGGGAAAGCGCAGCATCCAGGGGGTAGAAGAAGAAGTTCCAGGTACTCGTGGCCGGATCGTAAACACCAATGCGCGGTTCAGTGTCACCTTGCCAGGCGCGCTGGAAAGCCACGTAGACTTTACCGCCCTGCTCCGCCACGCCTTCAAAACCGAAGCGCTGCTGCGTGGCGTTAACGCTGCCAGGCAGGGTGATTACCTGCTCGATCACCGCCTCAGCCGATAGCTTGATAAGCATATTCAAACTGTTGATCGGCCGGCTGTCATCGCCGATGGTTCCGCTGCCCTCAGAGACTAACCAAAAGCCCCCGTCGCTGGCTTGAGCCAAACCTTCCGGGTCGAGGTTGACCGTTTTATCATCGTTCACCAGCGCCGCGCGGTCTGCGACATCAAAGACGCCAACGCGACTGGGGTGGTCGTCATCAACACTGCTATCCGCGAGCGCGATGGCAGGCAATGACGCGAGTACATCGTTGCTGTCGA
This sequence comes from uncultured Spongiibacter sp., assembly GCF_964011655.1. Lineage (NCBI taxonomy): Bacteria > Pseudomonadati > Pseudomonadota > Gammaproteobacteria > Cellvibrionales > Spongiibacteraceae > Spongiibacter > uncultured Spongiibacter sp. Next base: position 23,911 of record NZ_CAXGPO010000038.1, read on the forward strand.
GAATGCGCATTTCTTTATTCAAACGCGCTGGTTGCTCGGCGGTGTCGATGATAAAGATGCGGCTGCGCTGATAGAAGCTGTCTTCAACGGCATATACCGTGGTGGCCTGGTGGCGGTCAGCGGCGAGCGCCGACATCGCCGAGAAGGGAATCGGGCTGCCATCTTCACGGTCAGTGGAGAGCACAGTGGGGTACTGCGCAGCAGCGGAGTCGTAGCGATAGATATTGAGCGCCGCGCGGAATTTGTCATCGCGGGCATCTTCTTCACTGGCCACCACCAGCAAATTTCTCGAGGGGATCGCAAGCGCTCCCTCGGGCCCCAGTGCCGTGGGTAATACCTGCTTTAATACCGGCTTGCGCAGATCCGCCACATCGTAAACGAAGGCAACACTTGAACGCTCCGAATTCACGAACAAATAGCGCTCACTGCCAAACACAGCAAATTCCGCATTCTCTGGTTCGTTACCTTTATTGCCGGAACGCCCGTCGGGGTAATGCCCCAGTCGCGCCACCCAGTGATCGAGCTGCTCAGCACTGTCGAAATGCAGTTCGCCCTCTTTATCGAAAACGCTGAACCCGCGGCTACCGCCATTGAGGTCGCCCTCGTTGGCCGTAGCGAAATACTGGCTCGACAACCACGTCACCCCATCGGGCTCACGGGGAACCGCGCTTAGTGAGTCGACCTGACTGATTAACGCCGGCTCTTCTTCCTGCGTGTCAACGCCGTTTAGATCGACGGTGCCAGCACTAAAATGATTTACGATGCTGCCATCTGTCAGGTCGATTAATACCAAGTGGTTGTTTTCCTGCAGGGTAACCACCGCAATGTTGTCAGCGTTGATGTCCACATACTCTGGCTCGGGGTCTTCGGGGAACAGCGTGGCAAGACCGGTCAGGACGACATTGCGCACCGCCCACGAGGCCGGATCAGCCGCGGCAATATCGACAATATCGACACTGCCCGCCGGTAATTGGGGAGGCTCGCCATTTCCAAGGTCCTCGTCGCGCTCATTCTCAATGGCCACGGCGGCGTAGCGACCGTCGGGGCTTACTGCGACTGAGTCGGGCTGCCCAGCGAGATCAAGTTGTTGAACGATGCTGCGGCTAGCGATATCCACCACCGCCAGTTTGCCGGATACGTTGACAAAATCCGCGGAGGTATTCACGCCCACTAGCGCATAACCGCCCTTCACCGCCACCGAGGTTGGCTCGCCGCCAAGCGGCAGTGCGCCCAAGCCGGTGGGTTGGTCTGGCGTGGTGATATCGACAAAACCAATACTGTCGCTGGGGCTGTCGGTGTAAATCAGTACATTGCCATCTTCACTGGCGGCAACAATCTCTGCCGCCGTTTCGGTGTCGGTATCACAGCTGGCATCCAGCTGCTGACAAACGGCGTAGGTGGCGATGCGATTGAAATTTTTGTTGTCATTGAGCTGAGTTGGATCGCACAGGGTGGTCGACTGATCAACCTCTGCGGTATCTAATACGCCGTCGCCGTTATCGTCCAAACCTGAATCAATGCGCAAACCGCCGTCGAAACACTGGAGGTCGCCCACGGGCAGCCGGTGTTGGCTAATTAGGCTGTTTATGCCGTCGCTGCCATTCTGACCGTCGCTGCCATTGCTACCATTTTGACCGTCACTGCCGGCAATACCCTGCGGACCCTGAGCACCGTTTCGGCCGTCGTCACCACCGCAGGCCACCAACATCAGCGATGACGCAATCAGCACCCCACTGGCGATCGCATTCTTTGTAAAACGCATTATTGTTCTCTCCAACTCGGAATAAGGTTGGGGAGCAGGCTAATAGAGCAGAACTACATTTTGACGACGGTTTTGTTGCAGGAAAGAGACAGCGGCGAGGATTGCCCTCGCCGCGGGTATTTTAGTCTTGGTAACCGCTGATGTGCTTGGCGGCCTGGTAGGCGAAGGTCATTGCAGGCCCCAATGTTGAGCCCGGGCCCGGATAGGTTGGCAGCACCGCCGCGCTACAGTTGCCCACCGCGTAAAGGCCATCGATTGCCTGGCCATCCTCTTTCATCACCTGTGCGTTGGGGTTCGTGGCCAGTCCGCCCTGTGTGCCAAAGTCACCGGCGTCGACACGAATCGCATAAAACGGCGCTTCGTCAATGGCGCCCAAACAGGGGTTGGGCTCAAAGCGCTGATCGCCATAGTAGCGGTCATAGGCCGAGTCGCCGCGCTGGAACTCAGGATCTTTGCCGGTTTTCGCATAGCCGTTCATTTTCTCAACGGTCTTTTCGAGGTTGTCGGCATTAATGCCCAGCTGCCCGGCCAACTCGCGAATACTGTCAGCCTTGCCGACCAACTTGGTGTCAAACCAATTCTTGGGAATCGTCCAGTCCGGTTTGAGTTGGGCCGTCATTAATGGGCCAACAATGTAGTCGCGGCGAAAACGCGCGTCGAACACCTGGTACATCGGTGAGCAGGGGTTCTCTTCGCTGTGCACTTGGTAGAGGTCTTTCTGGAAGGCCATATAGTTTTGCGACTCATTGGCAAAACGCTCGCCATTCATGTTCACCACACAGGAGCCAGGGAAGGATTTCTCCATAATGCTCAACCGCGGTGCCGGCTCTCCTGGCACGGAGATCGTGGTACACCACCAGGCGCCATCCATCAGTCGGGTAGCCGCTCCCAGGCGCATACCTTCGTTGATCGCGTCGCCAGTGTTGCCGTCCACCCCACCGCTCCACTGAGTACTGGTGGGCGCGGGCAAATATTTTTCGCGCATGGCCTGATTCTTCTCAAAGCCGCCAGCCGCCAGCACCACGCCCTTGCGAGCCTGAATGCGCATACGCTTGCCTTGCTTGCTAACTTCGGCACCCACCACGCGACCATTCTCTTCGATCAGCGATAGCATGGGGCTTTCGGTCCACAGCGGAATGTCGCGCTTCTTCAGCGAATACCACAAGCGCGCCACTCCCGCAGCCCCGGTACACACCTTGCGGCTTGTTTTACGGCCGCGCAGCAGCCAGGCGAAATCCAGGAAATAGCTGGCCATCAGTTTTAGCGTCAGCTTTACCCAACCCGGCCCCTGAACAGTTAGCAACGCCGCCTCAACCTGGGTGAAATAAATACGATCAAACAGGCGCATCATGTGATGCGAGGGGCGCAGGCGTTTTACATCGTCGCCCAATAGCGAAGAATCAAAACGCTCCGGCTCCATTGAGCGGTGGCCCGTGCGCGAGCCTTCTACATTGGTGTAGTAATCAGGATAGTGTTCCAGAGTTTCGTAGCGCACATCGCTGCGCTGATGCAGAAACTCGACCATCTTCGGGCCGTTCTCCAGGTAGGCATCGACCATTTCTTCAGGCACCGCGCCCTCGGGCGTGGTATTCAGCAAGTATTGTTTTGCATCCGCGATGCTGTCCTGCGCGCCCGCCGCCTTTGCATAGCGATTATTGGGAATCCAAACACCGCCACCCGACGTTGCGCTGGTACCACCAACAAGCTCGGATTTTTCAAGCAATAGGACGTCGGTAACACCCATTTCGTAGCAGCTGAGAGCGGCGGTCATGGCGCCATTACCACTGCCGACCACCAAGACGTCGACGCTGTGATCCCAGTTTTGTTCTGTCATAGTTCTTATTCCGGCGTGCTGGCCCAGTTATCGCGGTCGAACTGCGTCCATCGGGCGTATTTAAAGTGTATGATCGGCCATCATGGTAGCCCCACGCCCCGCAGCACCCAATCATCCGTCTGCATGAGGCTGGCCCGCACTCGGAGAAATCACATGTCGACGCTCTATGACCGTTATTTATCGCGCGCTATTGATCAACACGGCAGCATCGCTGCCATAGAAGCGCAATTGCCCAGCCATAAGAGCCCCGCTGAACTGATCGGCACACCGGACGACCGCTACCTCGCTGAAATGGCGGCCTGTATTTTTCGTGCGGGCTTTGTGTGGCGCGTTGTCGGCCAAAAGTGGCCCGGCTTTGAGGAGGTTTTCAATCGCTTTCTGCCCATCTGGGTGGCGATGCGCTCCCCCGAGCAGATAGAGGAGATGGCCAGCGATACGCGAATTATTCGCAACCTGAGTAAGGTGCGCGCGGTACAGGAAAACGCCCATTTCGTTTTAGAGCTGCAGGAGAAGCATGGTGGCGTGGGCCAATTCCTCGCCGATTGGCCCAGTGATGACACCATCGGTCTTTGGGCATATCTGAAAAAACATGGCTGCCGACTCGGCGGCAATAGCGGCCAATACTTCCTGCGCTTTGTCGGCAAGGATACGTTCGTATTGAGCCGTGACGTGGCCACCGCCTTGATGGCCGAGGGAATTGTTGACCGCACCCAGATCACTGCCAAACGCGACCTGATCAAGGTGCAGGATGCCTTCAATACGCTGCAGGCCCAGAGCGGCCGACCACTGTGCGAGATCAGTATGATTCTCGCACTTTCTCTGGGCCCGCGCTGAACCTAGATCGGAAGAGCACACGTCTGAACTCCAGTCACACTTGA
>NZ_CAXGPO010000039.1:0-27653 GCF_964011655.1 uncultured Spongiibacter sp.
AGACGCGTTACTGGAACCCCAAAATGGCACCCTTCATCTTTGGTGCCCGCAACAAAATTCACATCATCAACCTCGAGCACACTGTTCCTGCGATGAACAATGCCCTGGACGCGCTGGCTAAGCTGGGTGCGAACAAAAACAAGGTGCTGTTTGTTGGAACCAAGCGCGCTGCCGGTAAAATTATTGCCGAGCAAGCTAGCCGTGCCGGTATGCCCTATGTAAGCCACCGCTGGTTGGGCGGTATGCTGACAAACTACAAAACTATCCGTCAGTCTGTTCGTCGTCTGCGTGAGCTGGAAACTCAGGCTCAGGACGGTACTTTTGACAAACTGACCAAGAAAGAAGCCCTGATGCGTCACCGCGACATGGAGAAGCTTGAGCGCTCCATCGGTGGTATCAAAGAAATGTCAGGCCTGCCTGATGCGCTGTTTGTTATCGACGTTGATCACGAGCGCATTGCTATCCAAGAAGCTAACAAACTGGGTATTCCGGTATTTGGCATCGTGGATACGAACAGCAACCCCGATGGCGTTGATTATGTAATCCCCGGTAACGATGATGCGATCCGTGCGATCAAGCTTTACGTTACTGCGGTAGCTGATGTGATCATCAATGCTGGCGCTAACGCCGCAGTTGCTGCCGACGAGTTTGTTGAAGTAGCGCAGGAAGAAGGCGACGCAGCGGCCGAGTAATTGGCCTGTGTAATCGCGTAAAAGGGGGCAAGGCCCCCTTTTTTTGGATATTTATTGAGCAGGCCCGCAGGGTGGGCCGAAATCAAGCCCAAACAAGAGGATTTTAAGATGGCTGTTTCAGCAGCAATGGTTAAAGAGCTTCGCGAGCGCACTGGTCTTGGCATGATGGAGTGCAAAAAAGCACTTAATGAAGCCAATGGTGACATCGAACTGGCGATTGAAGAGCTGCGTAAGTCAAGTGGTATGAAGGCGGCTAAAAAAGCCGGTCGTACTGCTGCTGACGGTGTTGTTGCAACAAAAGTAGCCGAAGACGGTAGCTATGCTGTGGTTGTGGAAGTGAACAGTGAGACTGACTTTGTCGCTCGCGATGAAGGCTTCCTGAGCTTTGTTGACTTGGTTGCTAACAAAGCCTTTGCTGAAAAGCAGGACGATGTGGCTGCGCTGATGGCGGGTGAGCTGGAAGTTGCTCGCGAAGCGCTGGTACAAAAAATTGGTGAAAATATCTCGGTTCGCCGCATTCAGGTGCTCAGCGCTGAAGCGGGTGTTGTGGACAGTTATGTTCACTCTAACAACCGCATTGCTGTGTTGGTGGCCCTGAAAGGTGGTGATGCTGAACTGGCGCGCGATGTTGCCATGCACGTGGCTGCAGTAAACCCCCGTGTTGCCAAGCAAAGTGATATGCCCGAAGAAGAAGTTGCCAAAGAGCGTGAAATCTTCACTGCGCAAGCGCAGGAAAGTGGCAAACCAGCTGAGATCATCGAGAAGATGATTGAAGGCCGTATCCGCAAGTTCCTGTCGGAGAACGCTCTGGTTGATCAGGCTTTTGTTAAAGATCCTGAGCAGACAGTGGGCAAGTTGCTGAAGAATGCCGGTGCCGACATTCAAACCTACATTCGTTTCGAAGTAGGTGAGGGCATCGAAAAAGAAGAAGTCGACTTCGCAGCCGAAGTGGCTGCACAGCTTAAGGGCTGAGTCGCGGAAGCGGGGCCTCAAGGCCCCGTTTTTCTATGCGATGATTAAAGTGTGTGCGGAAAGTTGATTTGCAGGGGTGAAATATGTCCACTCAAAGTCGGGACAAAAAGTACAAGCGCATTCTTCTTAAACTGAGTGGCGAGGCCCTGATGGGGCAGCTCGGTTTTGGCATTGACCCCAAGGTGCTCGATCGCATGGCACTGGAAGTGGGGCAGCTCGTGGGTATTGGTGTACAAGTTGGCCTGGTTATCGGCGGCGGAAATCTATTCCGTGGTGCAGCACTGCAAACGGCAGGCCTGGATCGTGTAACCGGCGACCACATGGGTATGCTGGCCACCTTAATGAACGCACTGGCCATGCGCGACGCGCTCGAGCGCAGTAATATCAAGTCGTCGGTAATGTCGGCGATCCCGATGAGCGGCGTGGTTGACCACTATGATCGCCGCAAGGCCATCCGCGCGCTGAGTCGCGGCGAGGTGGTGATTTTTGCCGCGGGGACAGGTAACCCCTTTTTCACGACCGATTCTGCAGCGTGCCTGCGGGGTATTGAGGTCGATGCGGACCTGGTGCTTAAAGCCACCAAAGTGGATGGTGTGTACAGCGCTGACCCAATGATTGATCCCGATGCTAAGAAATACGACCATTTGAGTTACGATGAGGTCCTGGACAAGAAGTTAGAGGTCATGGATCTCACGGCGATTTGTCTGTGTCGTGACCACGAGATGCCGCTGCGCGTCTTTGCCATGGAGCAGCAGGGTGCGCTGTTAAATATTGTGGTCGGTGGCAACGAGGGAACTTTGGTATCAGCGGGCTAGTGCCCCGGTGCCAATTGAGGAGAGAAAAAGTGATAGACGAACTCAAGCAAGATGCCGAAGAGCGCATGGCAAAGGCCATTGAGGCGCTGGGTGGCAATTTTAATAAAATTCGTACTGGGCGCGCGCACCCAAGTCTTTTAGACAATATTCGCGTCTCTTACTACGGTGCCGAAACGCCGCTTTCGCAGCTGGCAAATATCGGTGTTGAAGATGCCCGAACGCTCACGGTTACGCCCTGGGAAAAAAACGTGGTGCCCGATGTTGAGAAGGCCATCATGAAGTCGGACCTCGGCTTGAACCCCAGCACCGCCGGTGCGGTTATTCGTATTCCAATGCCTGCCCTGACGGAAGAGACCCGTAAGGGCTACATCAAGCAGGCTCGCCAAGAGGCCGAGCGCGCGCGGGTTTCTGTGCGCAATGCGCGCCGCGACGTGTTGGCGGATATCAAAGAGCTGCTGAAAGAGAAAGAGATCAGTGAAGACGAAGAACGTCGCGCTCAGGATGACGTGCAAAAAATCACTGATAAATACGTCGCAGAGGTTGATAAAGCGCTCGCGGTGAAAGAAAGCGATCTAATGGAAATTTGATCGACTAAGAAGCAGTTTTCATGGCAGTTGATATGGCCCATCGAGGCTCAGAACCTTCCGCGGCGCCTCGGCATGTTGCCATCATTATGGATGGCAATAATCGCTGGGCGAAAAAGCGCGGGCTCAAAGCGGCAGGCGGACATCGCGCCGGTGTGGAAGTGATTCGCGGGCTGCTTAAATGCAGTCGCGAGCGCGGCGTAAAGGTGATTACGCTGTTCGCGTTCTCCAGCGAAAATTGGCAACGTCCAAGCATGGAAGTCCAGGCTTTGATGCGGCTGTTTGCCAGTTATCTGGATAGCGAGACCAAAAAGCTCCACGAAGATGGTGTGCGAATGCGCTTCATCGGTGAGCGGGGCCGCTTCTCCGCTGGCTTGCGCAAGCAGATGGACTACAGCGAGCAGCTCACGCGCTTTAACACTGAAACGACTCTGGTGATCGCTGTGGATTACGGCGGTCAGTGGGATATTGTCAGCGCCGCACGCGAGCTTGCTCAGAAAGTTGAAGACGGGCAGTTGCGCGTTGACGACATCGATATTACTTTGTTTGATCAACACACGGCCCTGGCGGACCTGCCCAAGCCGGATTTGTGCATACGCACCGCCGGTGAGCAGCGCATTAGTAATTTTATGCTTTGGCAGCTTGCCTACAGCGAGTTTTATTTTTGCGATTGCCTGTGGCCAGATTTTGATGAAACGGAATTGCATAGGGCGCTAGATGCCTATGCCAGCCGTGAGCGCCGCTTCGGGGGCCGCGATAATGATAATGACAACGGCGAATAGACACCGGAGATTACCCCCTTATGCTTAAGCAGCGGATTATTACCGCCGTCGTGATTGTGGCTGCGCTACTTGCTGCCATGGCCTATCTGTCGGCGGGTCAACTGTCGTTACTGTTCGCTGGCATTGTGCTGGTGGCCGCGTGGGAGTGGGCTGACCTCAGCGACCTGCGGCCCCAGGTGGCAAGATTGGCCTATGTCCTGGCCATCGGTGCTCTTATCGCCAGTGTGTACGCGCTAATGGGCGATGTTGCCTCCTGGTCGACGGCAGCGTTACAGGAGCTGTTTGTCGCGGCTTGTGTATGGTGGGCGGTCGCGTTGCTCTGGGTGAAAGGCTATCCGGTGAGTGCTGGCTTGTGGGGTTCTCGGCCGGTTCGCATCGTTATGGGGGTGGCGGTACTGCTGCCAACGTGGCTGGCATTGAGCTACCTGCGTAACCTTCCCAATGGTGCCTGGCTGTTGTTAATGCTGGTGGCCTTGGTTGCCATCGCCGACATTGGGGCCTATTTCTTTGGTCGCCGCTTTGGCAAAGCGAAATTGGCGCCGGCGGTCAGCCCGGGTAAATCCTGGGCCGGGTTCTGGGGCGGCTTGGCGTGTAGCGTGTCGTTCATGGCTGCGCTCTGGTACTTCTGGCCCGGCGGCATGCCCGTGAGCTTGCCAGCCATGCTGGTGTTGGCCGCAATCACTTCACTGGCTTCGGTACTGGGAGACCTGTTAGAAAGCATGGTTAAGCGGCACCGTGGTATTAAAGATAGTAGTCAGTTGTTGCCGGGTCATGGCGGCGTAATGGATCGCGTTGACAGTTTAACGGCGGCATCGCCGGTGTTTGCCCTGGGATTGATGTCGGTGGGCTGGCAGTAATGGAGCGCGTGACGGTATTGGGGTCTACCGGCTCTATCGGCGTCAGTACCTTGGATGTACTGTCGCGTCATCGCGACACCTTCGAGCTGTATGCCATCACCGCAAATAGCAGCGTAGAAGCAATCCTGCAGCAGGCGTTGGCTCACCAGCCTCGCTATGTAGTGCTGCGCGATGAGTCAAGCGCTGAACAGTTGGTGACGCAGTTGCGCCAGGCCGGCAGTGAATCTGAGGTGCTTGCTGGCGAGGCGGGGCTGTGCAAAGTTGCTGCTGAGGCTGATACGGTGATGGCGGCGATAGTGGGGGCGGCCGGTCTGCTGCCTACATTGTCTGCCGTTGAGGCGGGGGCTAAAGTCCTGTTGGCCAATAAAGAGTCATTGGTTATGGCGGGCCAGCTGTTTATGGATGCGGTGGAACGCAGCGGTTCGACGCTGTTGCCCATCGACAGTGAGCACAATGCCATCTTTCAATGTATGCCCGGCGTGCATCGCCAAGGTCTCGATGCGCAGGGGGTGCGACGTATTTTGCTGACCGGCTCCGGCGGGCCCTTCCGGCAGCGCTCGGTAGAGAGTTTGGCGTCGGTGACGCCCGATGAGGCCTGCGCCCATCCGAATTGGTCTATGGGGCGAAAGATCTCCGTCGACTCTGCCACCATGATGAACAAAGGGCTCGAGCTTATCGAGGCGTGCTGGTTGTTCCACTGCTCCCCGGAGCGCATCGACGTGGTGGTTCACCCGCAAAGTGTTATTCACTCGATGGTGGAATATGTCGATGGCTCCGTGCTGGCGCAAATGGGCCAGCCCGATATGCGCACGCCGATCGCCCATGCCCTGGCTTGGCCTAAGCGCATGGAATCCGGCGTTGCCTCTCTGGATTTGATTGTGCAGGCGCGGCTGGATTTTGAGGCCCCGGATGAGCAGCGTTTCCCCTGTTTGCGTCTGGCAAGAGAGGCCGCAGAGCTTGGCGGCAGTGCCAGCGCCAGTTTGAATGCAGCGAATGAAATTGCTGTTGAGGCGTTTTTGGCCGAGCAATTGCCGTTCACCGCGATACCGACATTGCTGGAGCGCGTGATGGCTGACGTTGAAAATGTTGAACCGCTGACGCTGGGCGATGTCCAAGCTGCGGACCTTCAGGCGCGTGAGCGCGCGCGGTCTCTCGTTCGCGAATTTGGATTTTGAGGTAGCTGGCCGTGCAGGGACTTCTGCAAACGATATTCATCACGGTACTGACGCTGGGTATCCTGGTGTCAATTCACGAGTTTGGTCATTTCTGGGTGGCACGTCGCTGCGGTGTCAAAGTGCTGCGTTTTTCTGTGGGCTTTGGCAAGCCGCTGCTCAGTTGGCGCGACAAGTTGGGCACGGAGTACGCCGTAGCGGGAATTCCGCTGGGTGGCTATGTAAAAATGCTGGACGAGCGCGAGGGCGAGGTTCCCGAAGACCAGCGCCACATGGCCTTTAACCGGGCAACGCCGATGAAGCGCATTGCGATTGCTGCTGCCGGCCCCTTAGCGAATTTTATACTGGCCATATTTGTATATTGGCTGGTTTTTCTCAATGGCGTTAGCGGCGTTGCGCCGGTCATTGACCGCGTTGCCCCCGGTTCGCTGGCTGAGCAGGCCGGTCTCATTGAAGGTCAGGAAATTGTCGCTGTTGATGGCGTGGATACCCCTACGTGGGAAACGCTGCAAATGCAGTTGCTGGAGCGCATTGGCGAGAGCGGCGAACTCAGTATCAGCGTGAAAACTGCGGGCTCGAGTCTGCGCTACGAAAACCGCGTTCAGATCGACAAGTGGATGCAAGGCCTGGAAGAGCCGCGCCCTCTGGACGAGTTGGGCGTGACATTGTTTGTGCCTGAATTAGTGCCTGAAATTGGTGAGCTGGTCGCGGGCGGAGCCGCGCAGCAAGCGGGTTTGCAGGAGGGCGACATCATCGTTGAGTCCGACGGAAAGGCGGTGTCGACCTGGCAGGATTGGGTGCAAGTTGTTCGCGCCAGCCCCGATAAGGCGCTGTCTCTGCGGGTTAAGCGCGATAACCGCTTGCTAGATCTTGTGATGACTCCGCAGAGAAAGCTTGAAGACAATGGCATGGCTGTCGGCTTTGCTGGGGTAGGGGTTAAACCACCACAGTGGCCCGAGAACATGCTCCGTGAGGTGGATTACGGCCCCGTGGCCGCCCTGGTTGCTGCCAGTGAAAAGACGTGGCGCATGAGTGTGTTTACGCTGGAATCGATAAAAAAAATGATCACCGGCTTGTTGTCGCCGAAAAACTTGAGTGGCCCGATAACGATTGCTAAAGTGGCCGGCTCTTCCGCTCAGTACGGCTTTTTTTCGTGGCTGAGTTTTCTGGGCTTGCTGAGTATCAGTTTGGCGGTATTGAACTTGCTGCCAATTCCGATCCTTGATGGCGGACATATTGTCTATGCCGCGATTGAGGGCATTATCGGTCGCCCGGTAACGGAACAAGTGCAGGCATGGGCTAACCAATTGGGTTTGGCGTTGGTGGTGTGTGTCATGTTTTTTGCTTTATATAACGACGTATTGCGCCTCTGATTTTAGGGTTTAGCGATATATTTTACCCAGTGCTCTTGCACCCTCGTTTTGGTGCCGAGCCCTAGCCGTGGTTGCTGGTTTTTGATGAAACGCTTTTTCCTGTACGCATTGTTTTTTTGTTTGGCGAGTCCGCTGGTGTCTGCGCAAACGCGCATCAACGATATCCGCGTTGAGGGTTTGCAACGTATTGCGGCCGAAACGGTGTTTTCGGCGTTGCCGCTCAATGTTGGTGACCTGATCACTCAGCAAGCCGTTGCCCAGTCGTCCCGCGCGCTGTTTGCTACCGGTAATTTCGATGACATCCAGATCGGCGTAGACAAAGACGTTTTAGTTGTCCGGGTAACAGAGCGACCCGCTATCAGTAAAATTAATATCGAAGGTAACAAAGCTCTGGCAACCGATGCCCTGTTAGACGGTTTGAAAGGGGCTGGTCTGGCCGAGGGGCAGGTGTTCAAGCGGGCAACGCTTGAAAATATGCGAATGGAATTGACCCGTCAGTACGTGTCACAGGGTCGTTACGATGCCGGTATTGAAACCGATGTGGTGGCTGAGCCGCGCAACCGGGTGTCGATCTCGATCAATATCGATGAAGGCAGTACCGCGTCGATCAAGCACATCAATATTGTCGGCAACAGTGTTTACGATGATGAAACCCTGCTCGACGAATTTGAGTTAAAGCCCAGTGGCTTCTTCTCTTTCTTCAGCAGCAGCGACAAGTACGCGCGGGAAAAGTTGAAAGGCGACCTGGAAACGCTCAACTCCTACTATCTTGACCGCGGGTATCTGCGCTTTAACACCGACTCAATCCAAGTCTCGATCAGCCCTGACCGTAAATCGGTGTACATCACCGTCAATGTCACCGAGGGTGATAAGTACACCGTCAGCGGCGCTGAGCTATCGGGTGATCTGGTCATTCCCGAGGATGACCTCAAGCGATTTATTTTAGTGCGGGAAGGCCAGGTGTTCTCGCAGGCCTTGGTTACCAGCACTGAAGAGTTTCTTGTCAAACGTCTAGGTAATGAAGGCTATAACTTCGCAAAGGTGCGCGGTATTCCTGAGGTTGATGAAGACGCCGGCACTGTCGCCCTGAAATTCTTTATCGATCCGGGTAAGCGCACCTACGTTCGACGGATCAGCTTCGAGGGCAATGAGCGCACCGCCGACGAAGTACTGCGCCGGGAAATGCGTCAGATGGAAGCAGCCCCTGCATCGGCAGACAAAATTGAATTGTCGCGTATTCGCCTGGAGCGCCTGGGCTACTTTAAGGGGGCGAAAGTCGAAACCCTTGAAGTGCCCGGTAGCGACGACCTGATTGACCTGACTTACTCTGTAGAAGAACAGAGCTCCGGCAGTTTGGGTGCCAGTGTTGGTTTCTCGCAAGACAGCGGTCTGTTGCTGAGCGCGAATATCCAGCAGAACAACTTCCTGGGTACCGGCAAGCAAGTGGGCTTTGGTGTATCACGCAGTGACTTCCTGACCAGTGCCAGCTTTAATTATCTCGACCCATACTTTACCGAAGATGGTGTTAGCCGCGGTTTCTCGGTGTTCTACCGCGCTACCGACTTCGAAGAGGTCAACGTTGCCAGTTATACCACCGATACTTATGGCACCAGCGTTAACTTTGGTTACCCCATTTCTGAAACCGAGCGTTTAGGGTTTGAACTGGGCTACAACTTAACCTCCATCGAAGCCGGCGTCCGCGCGGTGAAAGAGATTAAAACCAGCCCTCGTATTTTCGATGCCGTGGATAACTACTTTGTCAGCACACGCGACCCCAGTACTGGTCGTTACACAGTTGCTGAAGTTCTCGAGGACATTGCCAATCTGCCTGCTGGTGCCCTAACAGAAAGCGACGAGCCGGGTTTCCTGGATGAATATGGCGATGAGTTTGGCAACTTCACTGCGGGCATTTCGTGGCGCCAGTCAACACTGAACCGGGGCCTGTTGGCAACGCGGGGTGCTTCGCAGTCTGTGTCGCTGGAAGCGTCAATTCCAGGCTCAGACCTGGAATACTACCGACTCACTTATAACGGCCAGTTGTACGTGCCGATCAGCAATAGTTTTACGCTGCGCTTTAAGACTGAGCTCGGATATGGTGATGGCTACGGTAACCTGGATAAATTGCCTTTCTATGAGCATTTTTATGCAGGGGGCTTCAGCTCGGTTCGGGGATACCGCAGTAATACACTTGGGCCGCGCAGCTCGCCAGCCGATGTCTATCGTATTTCGCAGGCGGCAACAGCCATAGACAGTAACGGGAACGCGACGGCGCTGTCGGCTCAAGCCGCCTACGTGCTCGATCCGGCAACCGGGCAGTTGGTGGTAGATACCGCATCCTCGCTGGGGGATGAAGCCGATCCCTTTGGCGGCAATGTGCTGATGGAAGGCAGTATTGAATTGCTGTTCCCACTGCCATTCGTGAAGGATCAGCGCTCCGTTCGCAGTGGTCTGTTCCTCGATGCGGGTAATGTATTCAGCACTAGCTGTAGCTCTACTCAGATCAACTGTTCGTCTCCCAGTGTCGACGAGCTGCGATACTCTGCTGGCTTTGGTGTTACCTGGATCACCGGTTTCGGTCCGCTGACCTTTAGCTTGGGCCGGGCGCTGAATGACGAAAAAATTGACGAGACCGAAATATTCCAATTCTCTCTCGGTCGGACTTTTTAACCTACATAGAATAATGTTTAGGAGTGTTACATGAAGGTAGTTAAATTTGCCGTTTTAATGGTAGCAATGCTGTGGGGTTCCGTTGCCCTGGCTCAGGGGCGCATCGCGGTTTTTGATTTGGAAGCGGCGGTTCTCAATACTGATGTTGCTAAGCAGCGTTTGAACGCCCTGCGCAATCAGAAAGAGTTCAAAAACAACTTGTCAGAGCTTGAGACGGTGCGCAAGGACTACGAAAAGCTCGTGCAAAAACTGCAAAAAGATATTGAGATCATGAGTGCGGAGCAGCGCCAACTGGCCAAGAATCAGATCGATTCAAAACGCTCTGACGGCGAGCACTTGGCTCGTAAGATCGAAGCTGCACAGCAGCAGGAAGTGCAGACCATCATGAAAGAAGTTGGCCCCAAACTTCAGAAGCTGCTGCCCGAAATTATTAAAGAAGAAAACATCGGTTTACTGCTGCCAGCTAAGGCGGTAATGCACGCCGATGCGGGATATAACATTACTGCTAAAGTTGCCGACAAGCTCAATCAGGCAAAATAATGGCTGAGCAAAAGTCTTTGCGCCTTGCTGATTTAGCGGGCTTACTGAAGTTGCCGTACGAAGGAGACGGCAACTTGGTATTGACCGGCATGGCGGCGCTGGACACTGCGAGTTCCTCGCAGCTGAGTTTTCTCGCCAATGCCAAGTACCGCAGTCAGTTGGCTGAGACGGCAGCGGCGGCGGCGATTATTCACCCCGATATGGTCAGACATGCAAATGACATGCGGCCAGAAATGGCGGTGATTGTATCGGCCAACCCCTATCTTGCCTACGCGGAAGCCAGCGCATTATTCGACCCCCTCGAAAAGCCCCGCGCCGGTATCCATCCCTCTGCCGTTGTTATGTCGGAAAACGTTCACGCCAGTGCCAGTATTGGTGCCAACTGCGTTATCGAAGAGGGCGCGACCATCGGCGAAAATGTGGTGATTAGCGCCGGGACGATAGTGGGGCGGGGCAGTAGCGTGGGTAAATACAGTTACCTTCACGCCAATGTCACTGTCTACCACGGTGTCAGTATCGGTGAGTCCTGCGTTGTCCACTCCGGCGTGGTCATTGGCGGCGACGGGTTTGGCTTTGCGCCTTCTGAGCAGGGCTGGGTGAAAATACATCAGCTCGGTGGTGTGCGCATTGGCGATCGAGTGGAAGTTGGTGCGAATTCCTGTATTGATCGGGGAGCACTCAACGACACGGTCATTGGCGACGGCGTCATCATGGATGACTTCACCATGATCGCTCACAACGTCGAAGTCGGCGCGGGCACGGCAATGGCAGCCTGTTGCCAGGTTGCGGGCAGCGCCGTTATTGGTAAGAACTGTACCTTGGCGGGCAATATTGGTGTGGTTGGGCATATCCGTATTGCCGATGGCGTTCACCTTACCGCCCGAAGCCTGGTCACAAAATCGATTAGTGAGGCCGGCTCCTATTCCAGTGGTGGCAGTCCTCTAATGCCGTCTGCGCAGTGGCGAAAGAACACTGCCAGACTGTCCAAGCTTGATGATTTGTATCGCCGTGTTCAGGCGATGGAAAAAGAACTGCGAACGCTGCACGAGGAAAGAGATTGAGCATGGTTATGGATATCAACGAGGTTCAGGAATACCTCCCTCACCGCTACCCCTTTTTATTGGTGGATAAAGTCGTTGAGTTGACGCTTGGTGAGTCGATTGTTGCGATAAAAAACGTCACCGGAAATGAAAATCACTTCAATGGCCATTTCCCAGGCCTGCCGATTATGCCAGGCGTGTTGATCATTGAGGCAATGGCGCAGGCAGCGGGTATTCTGGGGTTTAAGACGCTCGACAAAAAGCCCTCCGATGGCTCGATCTACATGTTTGCTGGCGTCGATAACGCGCGTTTCAAGCGACAGGTTGTCCCCGGTGACCAGCTGATCCTGAAAGCTCAGTACGTTTCCGATCGTAAAGGGCTGTGGAAATTTGAGTGTCAGGCTTATGTTGAGGATACGCTGGCCTGCTCGGCAACCATTTTATGTATTGATCGGAAGAAGTGATGCCAGGCCATATTGATGCCAGCGCGGAGATCGATCCGCGCGCGATCATTGACCCCATGGCGGTCATTGGCGCGAATGTAAAAATCGGCCCGTGGACGATTGTTGGGCCAGACGTTGAGCTGGGCGAAGGCTGCGACGTGCGCTCGCACGTTGTGCTCAAAGGGCCGAGCCGTATCGGCAAGAACAATACGATCTACCAATTTTCCACGGTGGGCGAGGACACGCCAGACCTGAAGTACAAAGGCGAACCGACAGAGCTGATCATCGGTGACAATAATGTGATCCGCGAAGGCGTTACCATTCACCGCGGTACGGTGCAGGACCTGGGTAAGACCGTGATCGGCAGCAATAACTTGTTGATGGCCTATGCACACGTGGGGCACGACTCGGTGATTGGCGATCATTGCATTATGGTTAACAACGCTGCGTTGGCAGGGCATGTTATTGTCGGTGATTGGGCGATTCTCAGCGGTTATTCGCTGGTTCATCAGTTCTGCGCGATAGGCGCCCATAGTTTTTCCGGGTTCGGTTGCCATATCAGCAAAGATGTTCCTGCCTATGTTACCGTCAGCGGCAGCCCGGCTGAGGCCAAGACCATTAATGTGGAAGGCTTGAAGCGCCGTGGTTTCAGCAGCGACGCGATCAGCGCAATTCGTCGCGCATACAAGATCATCTACCGCCAGGGCCTGACCGTCGACGAGGCGCTGAATGCGCTGCAACCGCTGATCGCGGAGCACCCGGAAGTGGAATTGATGGCAGCCTCCCTGAAACAGTCACAGCGCGGTATTGTTCGATAAGCGCTATCAACCAAGGGCCGGTGCGCCGGCATTGATTGCGATATGACTCCTCTCAAAATCGGTTTGATCGCCGGCGAGGCCTCTGGCGATATTCTCGGCGCCGACTTGATACGCGCCATTCGCCAGCGCTTTCCTCAGGCAGAGTTTGAGGGCATCGGCGGCCCCTTGATGATCGCTCAGGGCTTTCATTCTATTTGCGATATGGATCGCCTGTCGGTCATGGGCTTTACTGAGCCCTTGAAGCGCTTGCCGGAGCTGTTGCGTATTCGCCGCCACCTAAAGCGCCACCTTATTGCATGGCAGCCAGATGTGGTGGTGGGTATTGATTCGCCGGACTTTACGCTGAATGTCGAGCGCAGTATGCGCGAGCGCGGTATTCGCACTGTGCATTATGTCAGTCCCTCTGTGTGGGCCTGGCGTCAGGGTCGAATCAAAACCATTGCGAAAGCGGTGGATCACATGCTGACGCTGTTCCCGTTTGAGCAAAGTTTTTACCAAGAGCACGGTGTGCCAGTGAGCTGCGTGGGTCACCCCTTGGCCGATCAAATTCCGTTTGACGATCAGCGTGAAGCCTCGCGGCAATCCCTGTCGATAGAAGGGGATAACCCAGTGGTAGCGCTGTTACCGGGGAGTCGCGCCGGCGAAGTGTCCCAATTGATTCCCATCTTTTTGGAAACCGCGCAGTGGCTCCGTCGATCGCTTCCCAATATCGAATTTATCGTGCCTGCTGCCAATGCTGACAGGAAGCGCCAGATATTGGATGCCATTGCCCTGCAAACTGCCGACTTGCCGGTGCGCGTGGTGTTGGGTGAGTCTCGTACGGTAATGGCGGCCGCCGACGCGGTATTGATGGCGTCGGGGACAACCAGTTTGGAAGCGCTGCTGCTGCAGCGCCCCATGGTTGTGTGTTATCGCTTTAGTAAAATGAGTTACGCGCTGCTGTCACGTCTGGTCAAAACGCCATTTTTCTCGCTGCCCAACCTGCTCGCACAGCGGGCATTGGTGCCGGAGTTGTTGCAAGACGAAGTGTCGGCGGAGGTGATAGGGCCGCTGATTCTTGAGCAGTTAAGCGATGAAAATCACCGGGAGACCCTACTGGCTGAGTTTCGGCGCATTCATCAGGACCTGGCGCGCAATGCTAGTGAGCGTGCGGCCAGCGACATTCTCGCCATTGCCGGTGTGCCTCAACAGGGGCCTGTTAATCGTGCAGACTGATGACCTGTTTGCCGATGCACCGGACTACCCGCGACTCACGGCGGGTGTCGACGAGGTCGGCAGGGGGCCGCTGTGCGGCGATGTGGTTGCCGCCGCGGTGGTGCTTGACCCGCTGCAGCCGATTGACGGTCTGAATGACTCTAAAAAATTAAGCGAGAAAAAACGCGAAGCCCTGTTTGATATCATCCGCGAACGCGCCCTCAGTTATTGTGTTGCAAGGGCAAGCGTGGAAGAAATTGATCGCTTGAATATTCTGCACGCCAGTCTGCTGGCGATGAAGCGTGCGGTGGAAGGTTTGCGCTACCAGGGCGCCGAGTTAGAGCCCGAATTGGTGCTGGTCGACGGCAATCGGCTGCCGCAGTGGCGCTACCGCGCCGAGGCCGTGGTCAAGGGTGACAGCCGGGTAGCCGCAATTGCCGCCGCCTCGATCCTTGCCAAGGTTGTTCGCGACCGGGAAATGCAAGCGATGGATGCCCAATATCCGGGCTACGGTCTTGCCGGCCACAAAGGCTACCCAACAAAGGCGCATCTCGAGGCGCTGAAACGCCTTGGCGTCAGTCCAATACATCGGCGTAGTTACGCGCCGGTCAGGGCGCTTTTAGAAGAATCCTAAATAAGGCAGCTGATTGCGCTCGGGTAATTGCCGGCGAATCAGCGCAAAGCCAACAGTGTTACAGGCTCCAGGACGCTACGATGTTAAACGAGAAATTTGTCCACTTGCGCGTTCATTCCGAGTACTCCTTGGTGGATGGCCTGGTGCGGGTCAAGGATCTGTGTAAGCACACCGCGGCAATGGGGATGCCAGCGGTTGCGTTGACCGATATCTGTAATTTCTATGCGCTCATCAAATTTCAAAAAGCCGCGCAAGGCAACGGAATCAAACCCATTTACGGTAGCGACCTGTGGGTGCGCGACGACAGCGATCCCGAGCAAATTAGCACGCTGTGTTTGCTGGTGCAGAATGAAACCGGCTACCGGAACTTAACTGAATTAATTTCCCGGGCCTATCTGGAGGGGCAGTGGCAGGGTAAGCCCTATGTTTATCGCAGCTGGATAGAGCAAGCCAATGACGGCTTGATTGCGCTGTCGGCGGGTCGCGACGGTGATGTGGGCCAGCTATTGGTAAACAATAAACTGGAGTTGGCGCGCCAGCGGCTCGATCGCTGGTTGTCAGTATTTGGTGATCGCTATTACCTCGAACTGCAGCGCACCGCGCGTGCCAATGAAGACGACTATATCCATGCCGCTGTTCAGCTTGCGGCCCAGGCGGGGTGCGCGGTAGTTGCCACCAATGATGTGCGTTTTATTCGCAGTGATGAGTTCGAGGCTCACGAGGCGCGGGTATGTATTCGCGATAGCCGAGTGCTGGACGACCCGCGTCGTCCCCGCAATTACAGCGATGAGCAGTACCTGCGCAGCGCTGAGGAAATGCTTGAGCTGTTTTCCGACATTCCCGAGGCACTGGAGAATAGTGTTGAAATTGCCAGGCGGTGCAACCTGACCGTTAAGCTCGGCACCTACTACCTTCCGGAGTACCCAATTCCGGAGGGAATGACCCAGGAGCAGTTCTTCCGCGAGCTTTGTCACAAGGGCCTCGATGAACGCTTGGATTTCTTGTTTGACCGCAGTGCTGAGGGCTTTGCGGAAACAGAAAAGGAATACCGCGACAGGCTGGATTTTGAGCTCGATATCATCCTCCAAATGGGCTTCCCGGGTTACTTCCTGATCGTGATGGACTTCATCCAGTGGGCCAAAGATTATGATATCCCCGTTGGCCCTGGACGGGGCTCCGGGGCGGGCTCGTTGGTAGCCTACGCGCTAAAAATCACCGACCTCGATCCCATTGAGTACGACCTGCTGTTCGAGCGCTTCCTCAACCCCGAGCGGGTTTCCATGCCCGACTTTGACGTTGACTTCTGCATGGAAGGCCGCGACCGGGTTATCAGTTATGTCGCCGACAATTATGGCCGCGATGCGGTTAGTCAGATCATCACCTTTGGCACCATGGCGGCGAAGGCGGTTGTTCGCGATGTGGCGCGGGTGCAGGGCAAGTCCTACGGTCTGGCTGACAAGCTTTCTAAATTGATTCCCTTTGAAGTGGGAATGACGCTGGCAAAAGCGTTGGAGCAGGAGCCGGCCCTCAAGGAGTTTTTAGACAGCGACGAGCAAGCCCAGGAAATCTGGGATATGGCGGTACAGCTGGAAGGGGTCGTGCGCGGTGTTGGTAAACACGCCGGTGGTGTGGTGATTGCCCCCAGTAAACTCACCGAGTTTGCACCACTGTTCTGCGACGAGAGTGGCGGCGGCCTGGTAACGCAATTCGACAAGAACGATGTTGAAGATGCCGGGTTGGTCAAGTTCGACTTCCTGGGGCTGCGTACCCTGACCATCATCGACTGGGCTTTGAAGATCATCAATGCCCAGCGCGATAAGATTGGCGAGCAGCCGCTGGATATCATGGCGATTCCGCTGGAGGATAAAAAGACCTTCGACTTGTTGAAGTCAGCGGAAACCACGGCGGTGTTCCAGTTGGAATCCCGAGGCATGAAGGAGCTGATTAAGAAGCTGCTACCAGACTGTTTCGAAGACATCATCGCACTGGTGGCATTGTTCCGTCCGGGGCCGCTGCAGTCGGGCATGGTTGATGACTTTATCAACCGTAAGCACGGCCGCGCCGAGTTGGCCTTCCCCCACCCGCAGTACCAGCACGAGTGTCTGCAGCCAATCCTGCAGCCCACCTACGGCATCATCCTGTATCAAGAACAGGTTATGCAGATCGCACAGGAGATGGGTGGCTATACCCTGGGTGGCGCTGACTTGCTGCGGCGGGCAATGGGTAAGAAAAAGCCCGAAGAGATGGAAAAGCAGCGCGGCTTGTTCCTCGCCGGTGCCGTCGAGAAGGGTTTTGATAAAGACTTGGCGTCGAATATTTTCGACCTCATGGAGAAGTTTGCCGGCTACGGCTTTAACAAGTCGCACTCCGCTGCCTACGCCTTGGTTTCCTATCAAACTGCGTGGCTGAAAACGCATTACCCAGCGCCCTTCATGGCGGCGGTGATGAGTTCGGAACTGGATAACACCGACAAAATCGTTATCTTCATCGAAGAATGCCGCGAGATGAAGCTGGACTATAAGCTGCCCTCGGTCAATGAGGGTGAGTATATGTTCACTGTCAATGATCGCGGCCAGATTGTCTACGGCCTCGGCGCGATCAAGGGCCTGGGCGAAGGCCCGGTGGAGAGCATTATTGCCGCGCGCAACAGCGGTGGCCCCTTTAAAAACCTGTTCGATTTCTGCGAGCGCACTGATCCCCGAAAAGTCAACAAGCGGGCGATTGAGGCGCTTATTCGCAGCGGCGCCTTCGACGACCTGGGCGAGGACCGGGCCGTACTGATGGCTGCCATGCCGGAGGCAGTACAGGTTGCTGAGCAAGCGGCGCGCAATGTCGAGAGCGGTATGGTCGACCTGTTCGGCGACACCCTGTCGGTTGAGAATCGCGATGTCTACGCCGCGTTTCGCGATGCCAGGCGCTGGACGACCAAAGAGCGATTACAGGGCGAGAAAGATACCCTGGGGCTGTATGTTACCGGGCACCCGATTGACGATTACGAGGCAGAGCTCAGGCGCTTTGTGCCGCGCCGCATCGTCGACCTAAATCCGGAAAAGCACCCGCAGACGGTTGCCGGTTTGGCGGTCAATATGCGCACCATGAAAAACAAGCGCGGCGATACCATGGCGTTTTTGCTGCTCGATGATCGCAGTGCTCGCATTGAGGTTGCCTTGTTCTCGGATGTCTACGAGGAGTGCCGCGAAAAACTGGTCAAAGATGCGGTGCTGGTTGTCGAGGGCGTGTGCAGTTTTGACGAATACAGCGGCGGCAAGAAAATGCGCGTGAAGTCACTGCGCAGCCTGGCGGAGGCGCGAGAGCACCACGCGAAGGAATTGGAAATTGCCCTGACTGCCGAGCACAGCAGCAGTGAACAATTGCAGCGGGTAAAATCGGCCTTGAGTGCGGTGCGCGGTGGCAGTTGTCCAGTGGTGATCCGCTATAGCCGGCCTGAAGGGGAAGGGCGGTTGCGGTTGGGGTCGGAATGGCGAATTCTGCCTCAGGAGGATATGTTAATCCGCTTGCGCGAAGACTGTGGAGCAAATAACGTGGTGATCAAATACGATTAACGTATAATCACCGCTATGAATGGTCCCATATTGAAAAATGATAAAATATGGGCGGACGTCAACAGAGCGAATAAAACAGAGCGATGAACCCGAATTATCTCGATTTTGAACAACCGATTGCCGAACTGGAAGCCAAAATTGAAGAGCTTCAGTTGGTGGGTAACGACAACGATATCAATATTGGCGAAGAGATCGCCAAGCTGAAGGATAAGAGCAGCAAGCTGACAGAAAAGATTTTTTCGTCACTGCGTCCTTGGGATGTCGTAAAGATCGCGCGTCACCCTATGCGCCCTTACACCCTCGACTACATCCGGCGCATCTTTACCGATTTCGACGAGCTGCACGGGGATCGCCATTTTGGTGACGATTCCGCCATTGTCGGGGGCATTGGCAAAATCGATGGCAAGCCCGTGATGGTGATTGGTCAAGAAAAGGGTCGCGGCGTTACTGAAAAGGTTAAGCGTAACTTTGGTATGCCAAAGCCAGAGGGGTATCGCAAGGCGCTTCGACTGATGGAGATGGCGGAGCGCTTTAAGCTGCCCATCGTTACGCTCATTGACACCCCGGGGGCGTATCCCGGTATCGACAGTGAGGAGCGCGGTATCTCCGAGGCCATTGCTCAGAATCTGGCGGTAATGTCGCGGTTGAAAACGCCCATCATTTGTATCGTGATTGGCGAGGGCAGCTCGGGTGGTGCACTGGGTATCGGCGTCGGCGATCATATTGCGATGCTGCAATACTCTACCTATTTCGTGATCTCCCCTGAGGGCTGCGCCAATATTATTTGGAAGAGCACCGAGTTTGCGCCCGATGCCGCTGAAGCAATGGGTTTGACGTCTACGGTGTTGGAAGAGCTCGGTATCGTTGATGCTACCATTCCTGAGCCCCAGGGCGGCGCGCATCGCGATATTGATGCCAGCGCCGAGCGGGTAAAAGAGCACATCCTAAAGCAGTTGGAGTCTCTGCAGGCACTGCCAGAGCCCGAGTTGCTGGATATTCGCTACCAGCGTTTGATGTCATACGGCACTGTGTAGTGAGGGAGGCCGTCGTTTCATGACGGATCATCTCGACCTCGTCAGCGAGGTTCAGGCCGCTCTTGCTTTGCTGGAGCGGCCTGAGCGTTATTGGCTGGCTTACAGCGGTGGCCTGGATTCCCGGGTGCTGCTGGACATTCTGCTGCGACTGCGTGAGCAGTGTCGCGACTTCCCCCCCGTTCACGTTGTCCATGTTAACCACGGTTTGCAAGATGCCGCTGATCAATGGGAGCAGCATTGCCGTGCTCTCTGTGATGCCCGCGATATTCCTTTGCTCGTCCACAGGGTGGTGGTCAGCGAAGACGGTGAGGGCCCGGAAGCCGCAGCCAGACGGGCTCGGTACCGCGCTTTTGAGTCGACATTGCAGCGCGGCGATGTGTTGTTGCTCGCCCATCATCTCGATGACCAGGCTGAAACCGTGTTGCAGCGCATGTTAAGGGGGGCGGGATTGCAGGGCGTGGCGGGAATACCGCCGCTGCGATCGCTGGGTGCGGGGCGCTTGTTTCGCCCATTATTGGCAGTTCCCCGAGAGCGTTTGTCAGTATTCGCGCAGCGGGAGGGGCTGGATTGGGATGAAGACCCCAGCAATGCCCAGGTGAGCTATGACCGCAACTACCTGCGTCATCACGTCATGCCTTTACTGGCGGCGCGCTGGCCAGCGTACCGGCGGAGCTTTGCTCGCGTGGCGGAACACAGCGCGGACAGTGCAGCCCTGCTCGATGAGTATCTGGAGGCGGATCTTGGGGCGCTGATGGACGGTGCCACACTGGATCTGTCGCGACTCTTACACATTCCCGCCCACAAACAGCTGCCACTGCTCAATCATTTCTTACGCAGTCGCTGCCAGCTGCGCCTGGAGCAGGCGCAGCTTCATATGTTTGCCGAGCAGTTTCTTAAATCCCGGGCGGATGCTCAGCCGCAAGTCGTGCATGGCCCGTGGCGGTTTTATCGTCACCGGCAGCGCTTGTATGTTGAGCCCAGAGATATCGCCGAACAGCCCTATGCTCAGGCTGTGCAGTGGTCGCTGACGGAGCCTCTTCGCCTGCCGTGCGGGGTGTTGTCCGCGCGTCCTGGTGGGGGGTTTTTGCCAAGCGGTAAGGTGACTGTTGAGTTTCGCCGCGGTGGGGAACGTTGTCAGCTTGCCGGTGAGGGGCACCACCGCTCGCTCAAAAAACTGCTCCAGCAGTGGGATTTGCCGCCTCTGCAGCGCGCCCGTTTGCCTCTTATCTATTGCGATGGGGAATTGGCGGCAATTGCTGATCTGGCGGTGTGCGAGGGCTTTTCCGCGCCGAAGGGCGACGGTTGGCAAGTATGTTGGCAGGATGTCGCCGGGCACTGACTCCCTGCGCTGGCCTCTGGTAGAATGCGCGGCTTGTAATCAAGGCGCCAACCATGACAGATACTCATTCTCTCGATAATGTCCGCATTGTGCTGGTCAATACTTCTCACCCGGGTAATATCGGTGCGGTTGCCCGCGCCATGAAAAATATGTGCTTGTCGCAGCTGTATTTGGTTGCGCCGCGCAAATTTCCCCACGATGAGGCAACGTGGCGTGCGGCGAGTGCCGGCGATATTCTCGACAATGCGGTGGTTTGTGAAACCCTCGATGAGGCGATTGCCGATTGCCATTTGGTCGTTGGTACAAGTGCCAGGGAGCGAACGGTGCCCTGGCCCTTGCTTAATCCGCGGCATTGCATGGAAGAGGTGTATCGCGAGGCCGGTGCTGGCCATCGCGTTGCGCTAATGTTTGGTCGCGAGGACAGGGGGCTGACAAATGAAGAGCTCCAGCGCTGCAACTTGCATGTACACATCCCTTCTAACCCCGAATACAGCTCGCTTAACCTGGGTATGGCCGTGCAGGTTATGGCTTACGAGTTACGCATGTTGCAGGTGGCGGGCGAGTTGGATGCCAATGCGATGGCTGAGTGGGACCAGCCGGTAGCCGAGGCTGAGGCACTGGAGCGTTATCTGGTGCATCTTGAGGAAACACTCTACGACATCAACTTCCTGCGCGCTGAGGCACCCAAGAAGCTGATGCTTCGCCTCCGGCGCTTGTATCAGCGCACCCGTCTCGATGAGATGGAGGTTAATATTCTGCGCGGCATACTCACGTCCACCCAATATTGGGTGCGCAAAGCCAAAGAGCGTGGAGAGGATGGCGGGCAGGAAGGCTAGAAGGTGGAGTACGCGGCCCCCAGGGGCTATAATGCGCCGCCGCTCCGTCGCGTTCCTGCGACATACCCGACTAAATTA
Source organism: uncultured Spongiibacter sp. (assembly GCF_964011655.1). NCBI lineage: Bacteria > Pseudomonadati > Pseudomonadota > Gammaproteobacteria > Cellvibrionales > Spongiibacteraceae > Spongiibacter > uncultured Spongiibacter sp. The sequence continues at coordinate 21,434 of NZ_CAXGPO010000039.1, forward strand.
ATCGGGTAAATAGTTGATAGAAATACTAGGTTATTGCATAATCTCCCTACGGAGATTAGGTACGTTTATGCGATTAACGACGAAAGGACGATACGCAGTTACTGCGATGCTCGACTTGGCGCTGTATGGCGACCGAGGCCCTATCAGCCTGGCTGATATTTCCAGTCGTCAGGATATTTCTTTGTCGTACCTTGAGCAGCTGTTTGCAAAGCTGCGGCGCCGGGAGTTGGTGCGGAGTATACGCGGCCCTGGTGGTGGTTATCGCTTAAGTCGGCCGGGTGAAGAGATTTTTGTGGCCGAAATTATCGACGCCGTGGACGAGCGGGTCGATGCCACGGGTTGCTCTGGGCAGAGCGATTGTCAGGACGGTCACACCTGTTTAACGCATCACCTGTGGTCTGATTTAAGCGAGCAGATTCATCATTTTCTCAGTGATATCAGTCTAGCGAGCTTGGTACAGCGTAGAGATGTACAGGCGGTATCGGCGCGGCAACGGCTGCGCGGCGAATCCGAGCAAACTATCGTGCTTACCGCCATCGATTAAGCATTCAAACGCGCTGTGGCGCGAGGGGCGATACGGCGCCCCGATACGAGGAGAGAAATATGCAGTTGCCAATTTATCTGGATTATTCCGCAACCACGCCGGTAGACCCGCGTGTTGCTGAAAAGATGATGGCGTGCCTGACCACTGAAGGCGTGTTCGGCAATCCCGCGTCGCGATCTCACCTGTTTGGTTGGAAGGCGGAAGAAGCGGTAGAAAATGCGCGTCGCCAAGTAGCTGATCTACTCAACGCTGATCCGCGAGAAATTGTTTGGACGTCGGGTGCAACTGAGTCCAATAACCTGGCGGTTAAAGGTGCGGCACACTTCTACAGCAAGAAGGGCAAGCACATTATTACCTCGAAGATTGAGCACAAGGCGGTTCTTGACCCCTGTCGCCAGTTGGAGCGCGAAGGTTTTGATGTGACCTATTTGGACCCGAATGCCGATGGCATTATTACGCCAGAGGCAGTGGAGCAGGCGCTGCGCGACGACACTGTGCTTGTCAGCATCATGCACGCCAATAACGAAATCGGCACAATTAACGACATCGCGGCGATCGGCGAATTATGCCGCGAGCGCAAAATTGTCTTTCACGTCGATGCCGCGCAAACCGCGGGTAAACTGCCTATCGATTTGGCGGAAATGAAGGTCGATTTGCTGTCCATTTCGGCTCACAAACTATATGGCCCCAAGGGCATTGGTGTGCTCTACGTGCGCCGCAAGCCGCGTGTGCGTCTGGAAGCGCAGATGCACGGTGGTGGCCATGAGCGCGGTATGCGGTCTGGTACCCTGCCGACCCACCAAATAGTGGGTATGGGTGAGGCGTGCGAAATTTGCCGCCAGGAAATGGAAAAAGATGCCGCGCACTCGCTGGCACTGCGCGAGCGCTTTTGGAATGGCCTCAAAGATATTGAGCAGGTTCATGTGAACGGCTCTATGGAGCAGCGCTTGCCGGGCAACCTCAACATTAGCCTGGCTTTTGTTGAAGGGGAGTCACTGATTATGTCGCTGAAAGACTTGGCGGTGTCTTCAGGCTCGGCGTGTACCTCGGCCAGCTTGGAGCCCTCATATGTGCTCCGCGCGTTGGGTTTGAATGATGAGCTGGCGCACAGTTCACTGCGGTTCTCGTTTGGCCGTTTCACCACCGACGAGGAAGTGGACTATGCCGTTGAGCAGGTGCGCAAAGCGGTAGACAAATTGCGAGAGCTGTCTCCTCTTTGGGATATGTACAAAGACGGCGTTGATTTAGACAGCATTGAATGGGCTGCCCACTAAGGTAGCTCCGGAGGAGGACGACAAATGGCTTACAGTGAAAAAGTACTCGACCATTACGAGAACCCGCGTAACGTCGGTAAGTTTGATGATGCCAGTGATGAAATTGGCACCGGCATGGTGGGTGCGCCTGCCTGTGGCGATGTTATGCGTCTGCAGATCAAGGTCAACGACGAAGGCGTTATCGAAGATGCCAAGTTTAAGACCTATGGCTGTGGTTCGGCCATTGCCTCTAGCTCACTGCTTACCGAGTGGGTGAAGGGCAAAACGCTCGATGAAGCCGAGCACATTAAAAACACCGAGATCGCACAAGAGTTGGCGCTGCCGCCGGTGAAGATTCACTGCTCAGTGTTGGCAGAAGATGCAATCAAAGCTGCCATTTCGGACTACCGCAAGAAGAAGGGTGCTTAAGTCGCATGGTGGCTGAAGCAATGAAAATATCGCTGACAGAGTCTGCCGCTGAGCATATAAAGCGCCAGCTTGCTGGCAGAGGGCGCGGTCTGGGAATTCGCTTAGGTGTGCGCACGTCAGGCTGTTCCGGTATGGCTTACGTGCTTGAGTTCGTCGATGAAGTGCAGGCGGAAGACAAAGTATTTGAGGCCTTTGGGGCGTCGGTGTTTATTGACCCCAAGAGCTTAGTCTACCTCGACGGTACGGAGTTAGACTTCGTTAAAGAAGGGCTCAATGAGGGCCTGAAGTTTAATAATCCGAATGTGTCTGCAGAGTGCGGTTGCGGGGAAAGTTTTACCGTTTAACAGGCTTGTCGGCATCTGCTGGCGCGTTTCGGTTTATGCCGATCGCGCCTTTTGCGTATTTGGGGCGGCGTTTTTTCGCCATGGGGTGAATCGTGAGTGAGGGCTCTCAACTGGATTTCTTTACTTTGCTTGGGTTGGAAAAGTCGTACGACATTGACCAGACCGCGTTGACGGCAAGCTATCGGCAGTTGCAGTGCAGTGTTCACCCAGACCGTTTTGCCGGTGGTGACGAGCGCCAGCGCTTGTTGGCTGTGCAGAAGTCGGCGCAAATCAACGAAGCTTACGAAACGCTTCGCTCGGCAACTCGGCGGGCGGCCTATATGCTCAAACTGGCGGGGCATGCCGTCGACACCAGTGCCACCACCTTCCAGGATCCTGAGTTTCTAATGCAGCAAATGCAGCTTCGCGAGGAGTTGTCGGACTTGCATGACGCGGAAGACCCGGAGCAGGCGCTCGATCGTTTTTATGCCGATGTGGATAATGCCTTGACGTCTCAACGGCAAGAATTTCAAGGCTTCTATGAGCTTGGTGACTACGATGCAGCAAAGTCGAGTTATGCCAAGCTGCAATTCTTAGAAAAGCTGCGCTACGAAGCGGAACAAAAAGAAGGCGAGTTGCTGGATTTTTAGCTCCGTTCACCGCAGCAAATGGAAAGACAATATGGCGTTAATGCAAATCTCTGAGCCGGGGCAAAGCCCTGAGCCCCACCAACGCAAACTTGCAGTGGGTATCGATTTGGGGACGACGAATTCCCTTGTTGCCACCTTCCGAAACGGCAGCCTGCAAGTGTTGGCTGACGAGCAAGGGCGTGCACTGCTGCCCTCCGTGGTTCACTACGCGGACAGCGGCAGTGTGATTGTGGGGGACGAGGCGCAGTCGTTTGCGGCAGCAGATCCCAGCAATACCTTGGCGTCAGTGAAGCGTTTAATGGGGCGTAGCTACGCCGATGTCAGTGCCACCGAACAGTTGTCAACGTATGAGTTGATCGATACTGAGGGAATGGTGAGCTTGAATACGCGCGCGGGAGTGCGCTCGCCTGTGCAAGTGTCTGCAGAAATCCTTCGCGCGCTGGCTGAGCGCGCTCAGCAGAGTTTAGGTGGTGAGCTTCAGGGGGCTGTGATCACGGTGCCTGCGTATTTTGATGACGGTCAGCGCCAAGCAACCAAAGATGCGGCCAGGTTGGCCGGACTGAATGTGTTGCGCCTGCTTAACGAACCCACTGCCGCCGCTGTTGCCTACGGCCTGGATGAGAAAGAAGAGGGCGCCATTGCCGTTTTCGATCTGGGTGGTGGCACCTTCGATATTTCTGTGTTGCAGATGAGTAAAGGCGTCTTTGAAGTGCTTTCCACGGGGGGCGATTCTGCTTTGGGCGGTGACGACTTTGACCAAGTTATTGCTGCCTGGGTAATGGAGCAGACCGGCGAGTCGAACCTCGATGCGCGCCAGCGCCGCCAATTACTTGATGCCTGCCGCGCCGCCAAAGAATGCTTGACCAGCGCAGAGACGACAGAGCTGCGTGTTGCTGAACAGACGCTGTCATTAGCGCGAGAGCAATTCAATACGCTGGTGGACCCCTTAATTGACCGCGCGATTCGTGCCTGCAAGCGAGCCTTGCGTGATGCCAAGCTAAGCAGTGACGATATTCTTAACGTAGTGATGGTCGGCGGCTCGACGCGGGTACCGCGTGTGCGCGAACGTGTCGCCCAGTGGTTTGGCCGTGAGCCGTTGGTCGACCTTGACCCGGACAAAGTGGTGGCGCTGGGAGCGGCCTCGCAGGCGGACCAGCTGGTGGGTAATCGCAGCGGCGACGAAACCCTGCTTCTCGATGTCATTCCCCTGTCTTTGGGTATTGAAACCATGGGCGGCTTGACCGAAAAGGTGATTCATCGCAACACCACTATCCCGGTGGCGATGGCCCAGGAATTTACCACCTTCAAGGATGGTCAAACGGCCATGGCCATTCACGTGGTGCAGGGCGAGAGAGAGCTGGTCGACGACTGCCGATCACTGGCGCGCTTCGAGCTTGGCGGTATTCCGCCGATGGTTGCCGGCGCTGCGCGGATACTGGTGACTTTCCAGGTTGATGCCGATGGTTTATTGCAAGTATCGGCCCGAGAGGAAACCACCGGCGTGGAGAGTCAGATTCAAGTTAAGCCCTCTTACGGGCTAAGCGACACCGATATCGCCGATATGCTGACGGCGTCGTTCGACGCTGCCGGCGAAGACAAAGAAGCGCGTGCGCTCCGCGAGCAACAGGTTGAAGCAGAGGCGCTGTTGCAGTCGTTATCTGCGGCATTGCTCGCCGACGGCGAGGCTTTGCTCAGTGAAGAAGAGCAGCGTGAGCTGCTGGCCAAGATGGAGCAGCTCCACAATGAAAAAGCCAGTGGCACTGCGGCGAGTATCGCCCGCCAAATAGAAATTGTAGGCGCTGCGAGTGAAACCTTCGCCGAGCGCCGCATGGACGCGAGTATCAAAAAAGCCCTCGCCGGACGGCGAGTAGACGAACTGTAAGGAGCGCATCATGCCGCGCATAGTTGTATTGCCAAACGAGACGCTTTGTCCAGAAGGTGAGGTGCTGGAAGTTGCCAGCGGCGAGACCATCTGCGACGCCATGCTAGCCAATGGTATCGATATTGAACACGCCTGCGAGAAGTCCTGTGCCTGCACGACCTGCCACGTTGTCGTTCGCGAAGGGTTTGAGTCACTCGACGAAGCTGACGAGCTTGAAGAAGATATGCTGGATAAGGCCTGGGGGCTGGAGCCGGAATCCCGGCTCAGTTGCCAGGCAGTAGTAACGGATAAAGACCTCGTGGTCGAAATACCGCGTTACACCATCAATATGGTGTCTGAACGCCACTAGATTTTATGTGTCGCAAGGGGAGTAAACCATGGGCATAAAATGGACGGATGTACTGGATATCGGCATTGAGCTCGCCGAAAAGCACCCTGATATCGACCCAACATACATTAACTTTGTGGATCTGCACCGCCTGGTTGTGGAGCTGGATGAGTTCGATGATGACCCCAAGCGCAGTGGCGAGAAAGTGCTGGAGGCGATTCAAGCGGCGTGGCTGGACGAGCGCGACTAGCCCTCGGTAATTGTGCCTGAGCCCAGCGCAGCGAGTGCGTACCTATTTGGGGCGAATACGCGTATAATTCCGTCGATTTTTCGGGGGCTTGCCCCAATTTTTGAACTTTAAGCTGGAGATACTCAAATGGGCGTTGAACGCACCCTTTCCATTGTAAAACCCGATGCAGTTGCCAAAAACGTTGTCGGTGAGATTTACAGCCGCTTCGAAAAAGCGGGCCTGCAAATCATCGCGGCAAAAATGCTGCGCTTGAGCCGCGAGCAAGCCGAAGGCTTCTACGCTGAGCACAAAGGGCGTCCATTCTTTCCCGCTCTGGTTGACTTCATGACCTCTGGTCCTGTCACTGTGCAGGTGCTTGAAGGTGAAGGCGCAATTTTGAAAAACCGCGAGCTGATGGGTGCGACTAACCCGAAGGAAGCGGAAGCAGGCACCATTCGCGCGGATTTCGCCGAGTCTATCGATGCCAATGCAGTACACGGTTCTGACTCTGAGCAGTCTGCTGCGCGTGAAATTGCATACTTCTTCGCCACTAGCGAGCTCTGCGAGCGCGCATAAGAGGGG
>NZ_CAXGPO010000040.1:0-27614 GCF_964011655.1 uncultured Spongiibacter sp.
ACCAGTACTGGGGATCTGCTACGGCATGCAAACCATGGCCGAGCAGTTGGGTGGCAAGGTAGAAGCATCGCCGGTTCATGAATTTGGCTACGCACAAATTCGAGTGGAAACGCGCGGCCAGTTAACGGCTGATATTGCCGACCATATGGACAGCGAGTCGGGTAAGGCGCTGTTGGATGTATGGATGAGCCACGGTGACAAAGTGGTGGCGCTTCCCGACGGGTTTGAAGTGTTGGCGTCGACACCATCGTGCCCCATTGCCGCCATGCAGTGCGAAGAGAAGCGGTTTTACGGTGTGCAATTCCACCCGGAAGTAACGCATACCCTGCAGGGCCAGCGTATTTTTGAGCACTTTGTACTCCAGCTTTGTGGATGCGAGGCCTTGTGGACGCCGGCAAATATTATTCAGGACGGCATTGAGCGCGTACGTGAGCAAGTGGGCGACCAAAAGGTCCTGCTTGGCCTCTCTGGCGGTGTCGACAGCTCGGTGGTCGCGGCGCTGCTTCACAAAGCGATCGGTGAACAGCTGACCTGTGTCTTTGTCGACAACGGCCTGCTGCGCAAGAACGAAGGCGACCAGGTCATGGAAATGTTCGCCAACAATATGGGTGTTAAGGTCATCCGTGTTGACGCCGAAGAAACCTTTTTAAGCAAATTGCAGGGCGAGGCCGACCCCGAGAAAAAACGTAAAATTATCGGTAATACCTTCATCGAAATTTTTGACGAAGAAGCGGCCAAGCTTAAAGACGTACCGTTTTTAGCTCAGGGAACCATCTATCCCGACGTTATTGAGTCGGCGGCATCAAAAACCGGTAAAGCCCACGTCATTAAATCTCATCACAATGTCGGGGGCCTGCCCGATGATATGGCAATGGAGTTAGTCGAGCCGCTGCGTGAGCTGTTTAAAGATGAGGTGCGACGCATAGGTTTGGAGCTGGGCCTGCCCTATGACATGGTTTATCGCCATCCATTTCCCGGCCCTGGCCTCGGCGTACGTATTCTCGGCGAAGTTAAAAAAGACTATGCCGATGTTCTGCGCGAAGCTGATGCCATCTTCTTGGAAGAGCTTCACAAAGCCGACTGGTACCACAAAACCAGCCAAGCCTTCGCGGTATTTATCCCTCAAAAATCGGTGGGTGTCGTCGGTGACGCGCGTCGTTACGAATGGGTGATTGCATTGCGAGCGGTGGAAACCATCGACTTTATGACTGCCCGCTGGGCGCACCTGCCTTACGAGCTACTGGAGACGGTTTCCAATCGCATCATTAACGAAATCGCCCATGTCTCTCGCGTGGCCTACGATGTGTCGAGCAAGCCTCCTGCAACCATTGAGTGGGAGTAAGTTCGTTTTGTGATGGCGGCGCGGGCGGGCTGTTCCGCTAGTGCCGCGGTTTCGTTAGCTCGGAAATCCATTTGTTGCTAATCCACTTATAAGCAAAACCTGTCTGTTGGTCTTTGCTACTATGAGCCCTCAAGATTTATCGCGTATTATCGAGATGGCCTGGGAGGATCGTACTCCCTTCGAGGCGATAGAAAACGACTACGGTTTATCAGAGGCGGCGGTAATACAGCTGATGCGGCGCTCCTTGAAGCGGTCTTCTTTTCGTCTCTGGCGCAAGCGTGTCTCCGGTCGTAAAACCAAGCATACTAGTTTGCGATCACCGTCGGTGACTCGTGCATACTGCCCAAGTCAATATCGGCATCGCTAAGTGAGTAAGGTGGTAATTGTGGCGTTTGCGATGTCGAGCCAGGCTGTGTACACCGTGTTTTGACAGACTTCTAGCCACCAGGGCTAGCCCGAGAGGATGGATTCGTAGGGGGAGAGCACATGCGTTTGATATGGGTGCTGGTGTTCGCGACGGTTGCACTGGCCTTTGGCTTTTCTAACAACACCAATGACGTTGCACAGGGCGCACAGGGTAGCGACGAGCGATTTCTTCACGCCTATGAGAATCGCCAGTCGAATTTGCAACTGTCTGGGCAGGGCGTGGTAGAAAAGTTATTAAGCGATGATCTCGACGGCAGTCGCCATCAACGGTTCATTTTACGTCTAGCTTCCGGGCAGACTCTGCTCGTCGCACACAATATTGATCTTGCACCGCGCATAAACGACCTTAAGGTCGGTGATATGGTCGCTTTTTATGGCGAGTATGAATGGAATCAGCGTGGCGGGGTCATCCACTGGACGCATCACGACCCGAGAGGCAAGCACCCCCACGGCTGGTTGAAACACCGCGGGGTAACCTATCAATAAAAGCTATTTCGAGTCCATTTGGCGCTGTTTGTGGAGCAATTCCATTAAGGTAAATGCGACCTCTGAACCGGCGTTTTGGTTCTGCCCGGTAACCACAATACCGTCGACGACAACGTGATTGGCCAGCAGGTCGTAGAATCTTGTGCTGGATTCAAAGGCTGCACCAGCAGCTCGCAATGCAGACTCTGGATGTTGTGGCGTTTCGGTGATACCGAGCTCTTCGATTTGTTTGTCGGTAACGGCGGTGAGCGACAAGCCTTCTACCAGCAGCTTGCCATCAGGGCGCCGTGCCTTTAGCAGGCCAAGCGGACCGTGGCACACGGCGCCAATGGGCGTTGCCGCGGCGTAAGCTTGTGTGATTTTTTCACCGAGTACCTCCGAGTAACCCAGGTCATATGCAGCGCCCCAGCCCCCAGCTAAAAAGACAATGTCGTAGTCACTAATATTGACGTCGGCGATCGCGATGGAGTGCTTAGCTTTTTGTTGGAACTCGGCATCGTGAAGATAGCGTTGGTCATCTTCAGAGATGATGTACCACTTAAAGGAAATCGGGTCGATGGGAACCTCGCCACCGTCAATACTCGCGATATCCACAGAGAGGCCATGCTCAGTGAAGCGGTAGTAAGGCGCGGTCATTTCTGAGCCAAATACGCCGGTGGCTTTGCCACCCTCGCCAAGGGTTGCTTGGCTAGTGGTAATAATTAGCGCCTTAGCTTGCGGCAGGGGTGCCACATTCGCTTCGTAGTGTGGGTGGTAACCCATTAGGTTGAGAGGGGTGTGCGTAGCACAACCACTGAGTAGCAAAACAAAGACAGCAGCGAATAATCGCAGGGTGAGTGTCATGTTGTCTCCTGTGGAGCGTGTAACGGTAGTCGTAGTGGCGAGCGCGAGGAGGCTAACGTGTATGGTTTGCTGCTTCAAACCCCTAATACAAGTTATGCTAAAGGCTGTGCAGCAGCGCACATTGCTGAGGTAATGTGACGACCACTCGTTGCGCAGCTTTTGGAATTAGCGAGGTTAGGGAGTGACGATGCATCAACGATTTCAGGCGGTAGGGCAATCAATGCGCTTGCCATTTCTGGTGCTCACGCCGGTGTGCCTACTGCTGGGCTACGCGAGCGCGAGCCTCCGGTTGGCGCGCGTCGACTACTTCGATTTTAGCCTGGTAATAATCGCGGGACTGGCCGCACATATCAGCGTAAATCTCTTCAACGAGTTTTTTGATTTCAAAAGTGGTTTGGATGCAAAAACTCAGCGAACGCCCTTCAGTGGCGGCAGTGGTTCGCTAGTCGTCCAGCCCGAATCGGCAGCAGCCGTGTTGTATGCCGCGTGTTTCTGCCTGGTACTGACAGTAGTGATCGGTGGTTATTTTGTTGCGGTAACTGGCTTGGCGCTGCTGCCACTTGGCCTTGTGGGAGTTGCCACAATTATCAGCTATACCCAGTGGATTAATCGCCACCCTTGGTTATGTTTGCTTGCGCCTGGCTTGGCGTTTGGCCCACTTATGGTGATGGGAACGGACTATGTTTTAACGGGGCAATATTCCTACACGGCTTTTTACCTTTCGTTGTTGCCGTTTTTTCTGAGCAACAATCTACTTTTACTAAATCAGCTGCCGGATATCAGCGCCGATGAGTCTGTGGGCCGCAGGCAATTTCCGTCGGTCTATGGTGTGAAGGCAAGTATTGGCGCGTACGGGGCATTCATTGCGGCTAGCCTGATAACGGTTCTGGCCGGCGTCACTCACCTCGGCCTGCCGTTTGCGTCGCTGCTTAGCGTGATTCCTCTACTGCTTGCGCTGCCGGTACTGCACGGGCTTCGGCATGGTTTGCCAACGCCAGCCAGTTTAACGCGAATACTGGCAATGAATGTGGCGTTGAGTCTGCTGACGCCGCTGGTATTTGCCGTTTCGATTATTGTGGGCTAGAGGCTACCGGGAGGCTTGAGAGTATGTTTGTTTTTACAGCGAATGCCCGCCGTCGGCAGCTGTTAAATGCCGCTGCGTCTTATAAAAAAGTGCCGCACTCGCGACCAGTAAACACGGCCTTGCCTGCGGTCGTCGAGCGCTACTTTGACCGCTGTTTTGGGGCTGTATTCCGCGACTACGCCGCAGTGCGATTACAACAGCGTGGGCGGTTGCGCAGTGATGTGAATCGTCAACGTTGGTGGGTATTCTCTGCACAGCAGCACTCCACATTGGTGTTTCCGGGCTTTGACTGGCAGGCAACATTGCAATTGGCCTTCGGGTTGACACTAAAAATTCGCGATAGCTACTACGACGGCGCGGCCTATTCCAAGCTGAATTTTATAGGGCTGCCTTTGGCCCACGCCGGCGGTAGCAATGAGCACGCCGAAGCAGCGCTTCAACGGTATTTGGCTGAAGCGGTTTGGTACCCACAGGCGCTTTTACCAAGCGATTGTCTGGTGTGGCAGCAGGGGGAAAAGGGCTCGGCTGTCGCAGTACTCAGTGATGGCAGCCACACTGTGAGCATGCGCTTTCACTTTAATTCTGAAGGGGAGGTCACGCTGGTGTCCACCCCCGAACGGTTTTGCTGGGTTAACGATGGCTATGAGAAACGCCCCTGGGAGGGACGCTTTTGCCATTACCAACGCCGGTCAGGTATGTGGGTGCCGACGTCTGCCAGTGCCGCTTGGCACGTCCCTCAAGGGGTGGAAGAGGTTTGGCAAGGTGAGTTGACGGATGTGCAGTATATTTTACAGGCTGACTTATAATATACGAGTGTATATACAAATGTATTGACACTTGTCGGTCAAGGCGTATAGTCGCAGTGGTCAATTATTGAGCAAAGTGGTGTAGCAAACCATGCAAGTGACCACTGAAGAGAGCAGGCAATGAAAACAGGAAAAGTCCTCCACGGCGCGGCGCGGCTCGCTTTTGATAGCGTAGACGGTGTGAATACCATCGTAGAGCAGATGTACCGTAATATCAGCGCGACACCGCTGCCATTTGGTCGCGCGCCAGAGGGGCCTGCTCCCGGTATTGCGGGCTTGGTGCATCGAGTGATTCGCGGCGTTAACGGCGGGGTTCGCAGCACCACTGATGTGGCGCTGTCACCACTGACAAATTATTTAGATGGACACTTTCCCCCCGGGCCGCATCGAGCGGCAGTGATTGCGGCGCTTAACGGCGTATGCGGTGACCACTTGCATCGCAGTGGCAACCCCTTAGCGACCCCAATGACGCTGAGAGTGATGCTGGGCCCGGACGCACCGCCAAGTGATGTCCCTGGCGCGGCATTATTTGAAACCTGCCGCAGATCCGTTGAGATATACCCCAGTGCCGCGGCCCTGAGCGACAGCGAGTTTACCGCGGGTGGCCATATTTTATTGCTGGCCCATGGCCTGTGCATGAATGAATTGGAGTGGACAGCGAAGCAGCACAACCACGGACATATGCTGGCTAAGGAGTATGGCTACAGTCCGGTGTTTGTGCGTTACAACAGCGGTAAACATATTTCACAAAATGGGCGTGAGCTTGCCCAACACCTTGAGGGGCTTGTCGAGCGCTGGCCTGTTCCGGTTCAGTCGATAACCGCCTTGGGCTTCAGCATGGGCGGGCTAGTACTGCGCAGCGCAATGCACAGCGCTCTTGAACACGCGCAGCGGTGGCCACAGCTTTTGGATAAGGTGGTGTACATAGGTACACCTCACCACGGCTCTGCGTTGGAGCGGGGCGGCTATTGGCTGCAGAGAGCAATGGCATTCAGTCCCTATACTGCGCCGCTTGCTGCGCTGGGCCGCATTCGCAGCGACGGTATTACAGACTTGCGCCATGGAAATATTGTCGACGCCGATTGGCAGTTGTATGACGAACATCAGGACAATGCCGATCATCGGGTGCCGCTCATGCTTCCACCAGGCATTGACCATTACGCGATTGCCGGGACACTGTCTCGGTCGTCGGCGGGCTACCTGCAGCGCAGTGATGGTTTGGTGCACCCCGATAGCGCTTTGGGGAGACACCCGCTGGGGGCAAAAACGCTAGGCTTTGCCGCAGACCGGCAGCGGGTGTTTTGTCAGCTGGATCATTTGAGTATGCTCAGTGACGCTCGCGTTGCCGACCAATTGAAAGAGTGGCTGCGCTTAAGTTGAACTGGGTGGCCTTGAACTAATTGGCCTTGAAATGAACGGTCTTGCGCCGAGTATTGGAGCCGGCGGTATTTATGTGCCCCCGCCCCGCCATAACAAAGGGAGTGTTGTGATGATAAGTGGGTCGTGCCTGTGTGGCGAAGTGCAGTACACAGTCGAGGGAAAATTCGACCATTTTTTCCTGTGCCATTGTCGCCATTGCCAAAAGGATACCGGGTCAGCCCACGCGGCAAATCTGTTTTCCCATGGCGGGCAGCTAACGTGGCGTCAGGGAGAGGCATTGGTAACGAGCTTCACCTTAGCGGGGAGTCGTCATTGTAAAAGTTTTTGCAGTCGTTGTGGCTCGGCGCTGCCATCGCTGCAGCTTGAGGGGGAGCTGTTGGTGGTACCAGCGGGAAGCGTAGATGAGCCGCTACAACAGCGCCCCAATGCCCATTTGTTTACGCGTAGCCGCGCGTCCTGGGATGCCGATTTAGAACAGTTGCAGGCGTTCGAGACGCTGCCGGGGTAGAATACGTCGCCATAATCTCTATCACGAAGTATGATATTGAGTGAAAGGCTTAGAGAATAAGATACCGCCGCCAGCAGTGGCCCTATTGGTGGCCACTGCTATGTGGGGGCTCGCTGAGGCGACGCCGAATATGCCCGTTGATAACACGACGAGGCTTGCTCTGGTGGCTCTGTGTTATTTGCTGGGCGCTGGATTCTCTCTCGGTGGGGTGATGTCATTCCGGCGCGCAAAAACGACGGTGAACCCCTTGAAGCCTGAATCGGCCTCGGCACTGGTCGACACAGGCATTTACCGCTACACCCGCAATCCAATGTATGTTGGCTTTGCGTTATTTTTGTTGGCGTGGGCAGTGTTTTTGTCGTCGCTGTGGGCCCTGTTGGGACTGCCGCTGTTTATTGCCTATATTCAGCATTTCCAAATTCGCCCGGAAGAGCGCGCTTTAGAAGGGATTTTTGGCAGTGAATTCTTAGACTACAAACGCCGGGTTCGCCGCTGGTTGTAGCGGTGTTGTCGCGATAAATATAAAGGGTGTTAGAAGCTTTGCACGACGACGAATACTGGATGCGACAAGCCCTGTTATTGGCAGAGCGTGCGGAAAAACTCAATGAGGTGCCGGTTGGTGCGTTGGTGGTGCGCGACGGCGTTGTCTTGGGTGAGGGCTATAACAGCCCGATTTCCGGGCATGATCCCTGCGCCCATGCGGAGATTATTGCCCTGCGCCAGGCCGCCGCTAACGTTGAAAATTACCGCCTGCCGGGCGCGACCCTATACGTCACCATTGAGCCCTGCGCTATGTGCGCGGGCGCGATCATTCACAGCCGGGTGGCGCGACTGGTGTTTGGCGCCAGTGAGCCTAAGGCAGGGGCGGTGAGTAGCCATTTGCAGTTATTTGATCAGGCGCAAATGAATCACCGGGTTCAGTGGCAGGGCGGCGTGCTGGCTGAGCAGGCGAGCGCGCAGGTGCAGGCTTTTTTCGCGCGCCGCCGCGAAGAGAAAAAAATAGCAAAGCGCGCGGCGAAGGCAAGTAGCGGCGAGTAATCGGGCAGTTCCGTGTGCGAACAATTACGATTGCTAGCAATAGAAGGCGTCGATACTGCTGCGCAGTGCATCCATATACTGGCGGGCAATGTGCTCGCCAATGTCAGTGTGTTTTCCCAGCCAACGCACGGGGGCGCCGCAACCACTAATTATTGCGCAGGCGTCGGTGCCGGTTCCTGTCGCAATTTGCCCTGATACCGGGCTGCGAATATTCATGTCTTGCAGCACCGCAGCCTTGGCTTCGCTGATCAAGCTGTGGAGCTCCACCATGCCCGCCGTTGAAAAACTCAGGTCGGCGATAACAACGCTGTTGATAGTGCCGACCGGCATGGCTTGGGTGGGCTTCCAGTCGCAGGGGTCGCCGGCGCGGCGTGCGTTGCTCAGTCCGCAGCTAACATAAACAGCAAGCGCTTCCCCGTAGATGTGGCTGTGTGAATGGCGCAGTGACGCCATTGAGGCTGCGGTCATCATACCGACACAGGTGTCGGGAAGTTGAAGGCGCTGCTGAGCTTGCTGGAGACTTTGTTCCGGGGTGTGCAAAGGGGCATTGGCGTCGCGCTCGACGCGCAAGTTGATAAGTGACCGCGCGCTGACCAGTCCACCATTCAATACTGCTGAGCTTAAACACGGTCGTGGCTCGGGCCACTGAAGTGTAAAGTGAGCCGAGCTAGTGTGAGACTGCCAATTGTCGCTGGGTGTTTCCAAGATTAACCTGCCGAATATTTTGAGGCAGGTATTGTCAGTGAAGGCGCACAGCGTCTCAAGGATTTGTGCGCTTATTTCTGGCCGAGTAAGAATACGCCAAAGTCACCTTGAGGGTCTTTCCAGGCCCGGTGAATTTCCATATCTGCCGCTGATGCCAACTCGGCAATACTTTGTTCGCTGTACTTATGCGAATTTTCCGTATGGATGACCTCGCCGCGGTGGAAGTCCATCTTTTCACCTGCCACGTTAACGGTTTGCTCTCGGCAGGCAACCAGCTGCATTTCGATACGGCTGAGTCCTTCGTTGAAGATGGCCCGGTGTTTAAAGCCATCGTCAACATCGAAGTTGGCGTTCAAATCGTGATTAATGCGCCGCAGAATATTCTTGTTGAACTCTGCCGTGACACCGCGCTTGTCGTCATAGGCGGCCAGCAGCCGCTGTCGATCTTTTATCAGGTCGGCGCCTAACAGCAATGCACCTGTTGGGCCGGCCAGGGCTTTTAGTGAGCGAAGTACGCCCAGTGCTTCAGTGCGGTTAAAGTTGCCAATGGTCGATCCGGGAAAGAACACTAGGCGGCGGCCAGACTGGCAAAGCGTGCTGACTTCATCGAGGCAGGCCTGGGCGGTGAAGTCGCCGGCAACTGGTTGAACCCGCAATGTCGGGAAGCGCTCTTTCAAGGTTGTGATCGCGTGCTCCAAGGCGTCGACGGATATCTCCAGCGGAATGTAGCGAGGTAAAGTCGGTAACTGTTTGAGTAGCAGCTGTACTTTTTGGCAACTGCCGGCGCCAGGCTCGATGATTTCGGTGTAGGTGCTTAGCGCCTCGGCGATACTCTTACCGCTACTGCGCAGGATGCTGTATTCGGTGCGGGTTAGGTAATATTCGTCAAGCAGGCAAATTTCTTCGAATAGGCGCGAGCCGCGAGCGTCGTAAAAATACTTGCAGGGCAGCGTCTTTTGAGCTTGTCGCAGGCCGTGAATAACGTCGTGTAAAAAGGTGTGGTATTGGTCGTCCAGCGTGCGTTCTTTGGCGAGTGTAGAAGGCATAGCAGTTCCTGTTGTCATTATGGTTTATGTCAGGTCGCGAGCGAGTCGTAGGCCCGCGCATTGCCAATATTGGTGTGGGTAGAAAAAATTGCGGTAGCTGTGGCGAAGATGGTTGTCGGGGGTGAGGCAGGAGCCCCCGCGTAATACGAATTGGCCAGACATGAATTTGCCGTTGTATTCCCCCGCGTCGCCAGCAAAGGGCGTGAACCCCGGGTAGGGTAGGTAACTGCTGTTTGTCCATTCCCAGACATCGCCAAACATTTGCGCCAATGGGGTGTGCTGAGCTGCCTCTGGGTGATAGCGGGCGCGGTTTGCAAAGTGTCCTGCTACTGGAAGGGCGCGACTAGCATGTTCCCATTCCTGCTCGGTAGGCAGGCGGGCGCCCGCCCAGTGAGCGTAGGCGGTGGCTTCATAAAAATTCAGGTGGCAGGCCGAAGAGGCGGCTTGCAGAGGGTGTAGGCCTGCCAGGCTGAACTCCCACCACTGGCCATCACGCAGATGCCAGTAGTGCGGTGCTCCTCGCCCGGTGTCTTGCAGTTGCGCCCAACCATCGGATAACCAGTGCTCTGGTCGTTGGTAGCCCCCATCGGCAATAAACTCGGCGAATTCACCGTTGCTTACCGGCCGGTTGGCAAGCTCGAAGGGGTTAAGCCAAACTCTGTGCTGGGGGCGCTCGTTGTCGAAGCTGAATTCGCTGCCGGTGTCGCCGATACAGACCAGCCCGCCGTCAAAACATGACCAACTGAGCGCTGTGTGTTGCGACGCCCCAGTGTTGGTTGGGATTGGCTGATAGGCCGGGTACAGCGGGTTTTGATGAAAGGCATGTTTGATGTCCATAAGCAGCAATTCCTGGTGCTGCTTTTCGTGCTGGATGCCCAAGATCAGCAAGGGGCCGGGGTCGTGCTGAGGACGGCGTATAAGGGCACGGATATGCCGATCGACGTGGGCGCGATAACGCGTAATGTCAGCGAGTGAAGGCCGCGACAGCAGGCCGCGATGGGGGCGACTAAACTGTTTGCCAATCGCGTTGTAGTAGCTATTAAACAGTTCGGCGTAACTGGGATGGAAAGACTGATAATCCGGTAATTGGGCTTGCAGGATAAAGGTTTCAAAGAACCAACTGCTGTGTGCCAGATGCCATTTGGCCGGGCTGGCATCGGGCATGGATTGCAACTGGCAGTCTTCATCACTCAAGCTCGCAACGAGCGCAAGGGTTTCGTCGCGGCATTGCTGGTACCGGTGCTCAAGCGATGTAGGTTCTGCAAGGTCGCCGTGATCCGACCTAGGGTGATCGAGCATTCGTTGCTCCCGCGGGGTCGCTCTTCTGTTATAGGGGTAACTTAGTTACTCACCAAATAGCCACTGGTCACTTGCAACACTTACAACTAGCCACTTGCTAAATAACCACTTTCTAAATAGTCACCTGCCAAGGCTACACATTGGTTACAGTGTAGAGCACTTTCCCCATATGCGTGTTGAACTACCCATATGTTGGGCTTGCAGCCAGCCGCCCTGTGGCGATGCCTGCCAGCAGCGTAGTGGGTGTGAGCCCAATCGTCCGCGCCACCAATTGGCAATTAAACAGTGAGCTGAACCTGTGGCAGGGTCCTCAAGGGCGCCGTATGCGGGTGTGAAGTAGCGGCTGACAACATCAATGCCCGGTCGATGACTTCTGGCCGTTATCAGTACGCAGTCTGTTGTCAGCTGCATAAGTGCCGCGGCATTGAGCTGCACGTCTTGCACGGCTGATTCACTGTGCAACTCGACGATAAGGCTGCCGGGCAGAGAAGTGCTTCGTGCGCACCGCAATATCCGTTGCCCGATCAGCGCTGCCAGTCCCTCAGGTGGGTTGCAAAGCCGGTAATTATTACTGGGCAGCGCCAGGCACGTTTCATCGCGTAATCGCGTGGCGCGAATGTGTTGCTGACAGGCGGGGAGATCGAAATGCAATGGCTCTTGCTTACCGAGTGACCACAGCCAGTGGGCAGCACAGAGCAGGGCGTGCCCACAGAGCTGAATTTCCCCAGAAGGGCCGAAGCTGCGAAGCGTGATAGAGCTGTTGCGATGGGTAGCGGGCAGCAAAAGCGCACACGCCGTCGCGCCGGGCCGAGCAAGATATTGCGCTGCCGTTGCGTGAATGTCTGCCGTTGGCTGAACGGGTACGACCCAGGCTGGATTTCCGGCACAGTTGGGGCCGGTAAATGCGTGAATCAGTTGGGGAGGGAGTGATGTGATTGACGAGCGCATCGTCAAAGTGTGGGTTATCTTATCGCGAAGGGCAAATACCGCTCGGGGCCACTGGTGCAGCCCCGAGCGGTAGGCTGTTATTTAACGAGCTCGCGACCGATGATGAGCTTCATAATCTCATTGGTGCCCGCATAGATGCGCTGCACGCGCGAGTCGGCAAATGCACGCGCCACTGGATACTCCCACATGAAGCCGTAACCGCCGTGCAATTGCAGGCACTCATCAATGACCTTGCATTGCAGGTCAGTGGCCATCAGCTTGCATTTTGCGGCAGCGACGGAGTCGAACTGCTTGTTGATATGAAGCTCCAGGCAGCGATCCATATAGGCTTCGGCCACCGTAATGTCGGTATCCATTTCCGCCAGCTTGAACTGGGTATTCTGGAAGGTGGCGATACTCTTGCCGAAAGCTTTGCGCTCTTTTACGTACTCGACAGTTTGTTCCAACACTGACTTAGCATTGGCAACGGCGTTAATGGCAACGCTCAAGCGTTCCTGAGGCAGGTCCTGCATGAGGTACACAAAGCCCATGCCTTCTTCGCCAAGCAGCTGGTCTTTGGAGACGCGCACATCCTGGAAGAACAGCTCGGAGGTGTCCTGAGCCTTCATGCCCACCTTCTCTAGGTTTGCACCTTTGCTAAATCCGGGTGTTCCCGACTCCACCAAAAACAAGCTAACGCCCTTGGCGCCAGCGCTGGGGTCGGTTTTGGCAACCACAATCACTAGGTCAGAGAGCTGCCCGTTAGTGATGAAGGTTTTGGAGCCGTTGATAATGTAGTCGTCACCATCTTTTACGGCAGTGGTTTTAATGCCCTGCAGGTCGGAGCCGGCACCGGGCTCTGTCATGGCGATGGCGGTAATGATTTCGCCGCTCACGCACTTGGGCAAATACTTCTCTTTCTGTGCCTCGTTGCCGTAGCTGATGATGTAGGGAACGGCGATATCAGAGTGCAAGCCCCAACCAATACCGGTCAGGCCACTGCGGCCCACTTCTTCGTCGACGATGGCGTTGTAGCGGAAATCTGCGCCGACGCCGCCGTATTCCTCTGCCACGGTGGGGCTAAGGAAGCCTTGCTCGCCGGCTTTAATCCACAACTGACGGTCGACATGGCCATCTTTTTCCCACTGGGCGTGGTAGGGCGCTGCCTCAGTTTCCAAAAATTTACGCACCGAGTTGCGGAACATTTCATGTTCTTCTTCGTAAATATATCGTGGCATGCCGCTCATGGCTGACCTCCTTTGTGATAGATTTTGACCTTATTTTCCTACATGTTAACAGGGAAAACTTTAAAAGCCACTAGCTCCGCATACGCGCAGGAAAAGGGCTTGGATGTAGTACAAAAGGAGAAAAACGTGACCTTGTGGAAGCAAAATAGTGATGTTGAAAAAGCCAATGAGATGATGAAAAACACCATTGCCGAGGTGTTGGATATTCGCATTGAGGCGATTGCAGATGACTCGTTGACAGCCAGCATGCCGGTGGACCACAGAACCCACCAGCCAATGGGTATTCTTCACGGCGGGGCGTCCGTGGTTCTGGCCGAAACGGTGGGGAGTATGGCCGCAATGATGGCTGCAGAACCCGGTAAGGCCTGTGTCGGTTTGGATATCAATGCCAACCATCTGCGCAAGGTGGTAAGCGGCCGCGTAACGGCGGTTGCCAGGCCCATTCATATTGGCCGCACCACCCACGTTTGGGATATTCGCATCCGCGACGAGCAACAGCGTGATATCTGTATCTCACGGTTGACCATGGCCGTGATTGATATGCAGGTATAATGGCGGTTTTTGACGTGTATCTACCATGACCCCGGAACGCTACCAACGGCTCAGAGCCGTGCTGGATCGTCGCCAGCCTGATTTGACGGTCATCACCGACAATGTCCACAAAGGGCGTAATTTATCGGCGATAGTACGCACCGCCGATGCGGCGGGCATCGCGGAAATGCACGCAGTAATCGACGATAAGGACTACAAGGCTTTCCGCGGCACGGCGATGGGCAGCCACAGCTGGGTAGCGGTGCGCCGCCACCGCGATATTGCGGCGTTGATTACAGGGCTTCAGGGCGATGGTTATCAGGTTCTTGCCGCCCATCTTGACGCAGACTCGGTGGATTACCGCCAACCCGACTACACCCGGCCCACGGCGATATTACTGGGGGCGGAAAAGCGGGGCGTAAGCGCTGAAGCGTGCGCCCTGGCTGATGCGCACATCACGATTCCGATGATGGGCATGGTGCAGTCGTATAATGTGTCAGTGGCGGCTGGCATTATCCTTTCGGAGGCGCAGTATCAGCGCGACCAGCAGGGTTTGTACGATCGACCCCGACTGGATGAACAGACCTACCGGCAAACCCTGTTTGAATGGGCTCATCCGCAAGTTCGCGACTTTTGTCGTGAGAATGGCTTGGAGTACCCAGCGTTGCGCGAGGAAGATGGTGAAATCGCCGAGCCTGCGCAGTGGTATAAGCGCATTCGTGAAGGCTGATTTTCATCCCTCTGGGTGATGCCTACCGTTGCCATTTAACGCCATAGTGCCTGCCATAATAATGGGAGAGCACGATGACTGATAATGCTAAGGCGAATAGTAGCCCGGTAAACGCTGAGATGGATGCGGTAATGAGCGGAGAGCTTTGGGCGGAGTTCTGCGATCAACTCAAAGACGCTGGCCAGCAGATTTTGCGCCCTGAAGCCCCGCAAGATGCCCTGCACCGTGCCGAAGGATGGCGCTATCTCACGCGCTTAACGCGCATTGCACTGGATATGTTTGTCGAGTGCAGTGATCCGGACTTCCCCGACTTTTATCGCCCCTCGCACGAAACCGCCAAAATTGGTGCGGACAATCCAGATAACTACTATCAACGTGCCGAGATCAATGGCGCTCACGACTATCGAATTCGCGGAAGCCGCGGCAGTGTCGCGTATCTGGGCTTCATCGCGATTGCTGGCGGCTATGAGGAAGAAGACGGCAATATGCGCTCGGTCGCGGCGCTGGATACCCATGGCGGTTTGGAAGTGAATGACGATGGCAGCATCGACATTATTTTGTCCCGTAAACCTCACCCCGGGAATTGGTTGGCGATCACCGAGGACACCGTGGCGGTGCTGGTGCGCCAGACGTTTCTTGACCGGAAAACCGAAGTCGCGGCAGATCTGATTATTGAGCGCCTCAATCGCGACGGCGCTAAGCCAGCGCCCCTGAACGCTGCAGAGTTCGCTCAAAAACTGCGCAGCACGGCGGCCTTTGTCAAGGGCACCGCTACCTTGTTCGCCGACTGGGCCGAGGGCTTTAAAGCGCAGCCCAATAGCCTTCCTGCCGCCGACCAAGCCTACTGCCAAAAACTGGGTGGCGACCCCAATATCTATTACTACCACGGCTATTTTTGTCTGGCAGACGATGAAGCGCTCGTGATCGAAGTCGACGATATTCCCGATTGCGACAACTGGAATTTCCAGCTCAACAATTACTGGATGGAGTCGCTGGAATACCGCTACGTCGATATCCATGTGAATAAACATACCGCGCAGTATCGCGACGATGGCAGCGTGCGCATAGTCGTCGCGGCTCGCGATCCGGGCTGCGCGAATTGGTTAGATACCACGGGGCACCGTGAGGGCACCATGGCCTTTCGCTGGATTGGCGCAGCACACATCACCGACCCGCGCTGCAGCGTGGTAAAAATCGACACACTACAATAACAATCGCGAAACGAGTAAGGAAAGCACCATGACAGAGCAGGCAATTCCGCAGGTGGATCTCAGTGTTGATTCGCTTTTACAAGCAGCCACCGAGGCAACGGGCGGTTTACGCGATTTTGGCGACGAGTCATTTCGCGAGCCAATGGCGGTGTTGGTAAAGGCGTTAAACGAAGAAGCCAAGCTCAATGCTGCCGGCCGCTTCGGGCAGTATCAACGCATTCTGAATATTTTGATTAACCGTCTGAGAATGGAAGCCTGGATTAGTAAGCACCCGGAAATCCTCGACGAGAAAGTGCTGTCACCGGTGGTGATTATCGGTTTGCAGCGCACGGGATCGACATACACCCATCGCATTTTGGCCAGTGACCAGCGCTTCTATGCGCCACTTTGGTATGAAGTTCGTAACCCCGCGCCAGCGCTGGATTGGGATTTTAGCGGCAAGGACCCAAGGATTACTTCGGCAGAGCAGGAGATTGCAGCGATGCTGGAGGCTAACCCAGAGATCGCGGCCATTCACCCCATGGATCCGGTGGGTGCCGATGAGGATATTTTGCTGCTGGAGCACAGCTTTTACAGCACGATCCCCGACGCGTTTTGCAATGTTCCCAGTTACGGGGAGTGGAACGACAGCCACGACAACACCCCAGCCTATGAGTATTTGAAGCGCATGCTGCAGTTTTTGCAGTGGCAGAAAAAACGCAACGGCCAACAGGCTGAACGCTGGTTGCTGAAAACACCCCACCACTTGCATCATATCGCCGTCTTGTTGAAGGTTTTTCCCGACGCCAAAATCGTGCAGACCCACCGCGACCCGCTGCAAACCATTCCGTCGGCAGCCAGTATGAACTACAACCTGTGGATTATGGGTAGCGACGATGTGGACCCAACGGTGGTAGGCGAACAATGGGCAAAAAAATACGCCCGGGGTACGCTGCACACCATGGCAACACGGGAGCAATATCCCGACGCTTTTCTTGACGTGTGGTACAAAGACACGATTAGCGACCCGCTGAAGAGCATGGAGTCGGTGTATCGATTTATTGGAATGGCATTCACCGATGAGGCACGCGACGCCATGGAGCGTTACCGTGAGGACAATAAACGCGACGCACGTCCTGCCCATGAGTACACGCTAGCGCAATTCGGTTTTACCGAGTCGCAGTTGAAAGAGATGTTTGCCGACTACCGCGCCAAATACCTTTAACGCGGCGACTAGCGTTGGCGGCGGCAGAGTTCTATCCAGTAGTTCACTGCCGCTTTGTCGTGCCGCTTTTTTGGCAGGGCGAAGTAAAAGCGGCGGCGCATATCCCGACGCGCCAATTTAAGTGGCACCAGGGTGCCGTTGCGAAAGTCATTTTGCAGTACCACCTGTGATAGGCAGCCAATACCCAGGCCCGACTCCACGGCGCTTTTTATCGCCTCGTTGTGGCGAAATTCCCGATAAATATTGATTTCCGGCAGCAGCCCCGCCAGTGCTCTGTCGAAGGTGTGTCGCGCGCCTGAATCCGGTTCGCGCAAAATCCACCGAGCACTTTTTATGTCTTTGTTACTAAGGCTTTGCTGCTTGGCAAGGGGATGCGAGGCGCTGCAGAAAACGATTAGCTCATCCTCCATCCACGGGATCAACTCCAGCTCTCTGTGCTGAACCTCCCGTTCGATCATGCCAACGTCGACCTCGTAATTGAGAACCTTCTGAACGATCTCGGGGGTATTGGCGGTATCGAGTTCAACATCCGCATCGGGGTAGTGGCTCAGGTAGTCGGCGAGATAGCGCACCACCAGATGGTTGCCAATGGTAAAGCTGGCGCCGACCTTCAAGTGCCCGAACTCGCCGTGGCGTTGCAGCAGTTGCTCAAACTGCTGTGCGTGCGCGTACAGTGTTTCCGCCTCTTTGCGCAGGCTGTGGCCGACCGGGTTTAACGACAGTTTGTTGCCCTGGCGCTCAAACAGCGACACGCCGTAGTTTCGCTCCAAGGCTTGCAGCGCTGCGCTGGCCGCAGATTGAGACAGGCTAAGCTCAGCCGCGGCCTTGGATACGTTTTCATGGCGGGCGACGGCGAGGAAGATACTGAGTTGGCGCAGACTGTAGTTCATAGGCTAAGCGTAGCGTGTTCGCGCTATTCCCGCTATCGAAAAAATCGATACTGAGTATAGCAATAAGCCGTTTTACTTGTTGGTGGGGCAGTCGTATCATTGCCGCCAATTCTGACTGGCCGGTTCGGCTGGTCTACTTTTGACGCTATCTCAAGTGTGGAGATCACCATGACCGAAGTGAAGGCTACGAATGTTCACTGGCACGACGGCGAAGTTAGCCGTGAAGACCGCAATGCACTGTTGAAGCAAAAAGGTGCCACGCTGTGGTTCACCGGCTTGTCTGGCAGCGGCAAGAGTACTGTTGCCGTGGCGTTGGAAAAAGCGCTGATGCAGCAGGGTCACCTTTGCTATCGCCTGGATGGCGACAATATCCGCATGGGTATTAACAAGAACCTGGGCTTTAGTGCAGAAGATCGCGCAGAAAATATTCGCCGCATTGGTGAAGTGTCGAAATTATTTGTCGACACAGGCGTAATCGTACTGAGCAGTTTTGTCAGCCCTTACCGCGAAGATCGCGATGCGGTGCGCGCGCTGCATGACGAGAGCGATATGGCGTTCATCGAGGTATACGTGAACGTGCCGTTGGAAGTGGCTGAAGAGCGCGACCCCAAAGGCCTGTATAAGAAAGCCCGTGCAGGTGAGATCAAAAACTTCACTGGTATTGATGACCCCTACGAGGCACCGGAAAGCCCAGAACTGGTTCTCAATAGCCACGAGCTGAGCCTGGACGAAGAAGTAGAGGTTCTGCTGAATATGCTGAAAGA
The DNA here is from genome assembly GCF_964011655.1 of uncultured Spongiibacter sp. NCBI lineage: Bacteria > Pseudomonadati > Pseudomonadota > Gammaproteobacteria > Cellvibrionales > Spongiibacteraceae > Spongiibacter > uncultured Spongiibacter sp. The sequence goes on from NZ_CAXGPO010000040.1 coordinate 18,468, forward strand.
GCGCGGCATTATTTAAGCCCAATTTGATCAGCAACTGAACGAGAAGACACCACCAAATTACGGAGTTTTATGATGATTAAGCCCCATGGCGCTGATGAACTTAAGCCGCTGTTTGTTTACGACACCGAGAAACACCACGCACTCAATGCCGAGGCGGAAACCCTGCCTTCTATTATTGTAAGCTCTGCCGCTGCGGCTAACGCGGTGATGCTGGGTGCCGGGTACTTCACCCCGCTGACTGGCTACATGAACCTGGCAGACTCTCTAAGTGTGGCTGAGAAGCTTCACACCGCAGAAGGCCTGTTTTGGCCCGTGCCCGTTGTTAACCTGGTGCAAGATGCGCAAGGCATTGAAGCGGGAAGCCGAATCGCGCTGCGCGACCCCAATGTTGAGGGCAATCCCGTATTGGCGATTATGGATGTAGACGCTGTTGAGTCGGTTAGCGACGAGCAGATCGACTTCATGGCTGAGAACATCTTTGGCACCTTGGATGCTGAGCACCCCGGTGTGAAGACCTTCAAGTCTTTGGGCAATACCTTGCTGTCAGGCCCGATCCAAGTGCTTAACTTCAGCTACTTCCAGGCTGACTTCCCGGATACTTTCCGCACGGCAGTTGAAATTCGTAACGAGATTTCAGAGCGTGGCTGGGAAAAAGTGGTTGCTTTCCAAACGCGTAACCCAATGCACCGCGCGCACGAAGAGCTGTGCCGCATGGCGATGGAAGACCTGGGTACCGATGGCATCCTTATTCACATGCTGCTCGGTAAATTGAAGGCCGGAGATATCCCCGCTCACGTGCGTGATGCGGCGATCCGCAAAATGGTTGAAGTTTACTTCCCCAAGAACACGGTAATGATTACCGGCTACGGTTTCGACATGCTCTACGCCGGCCCACGCGAGGCGGTATTGCACGCGGTGTTCCGCCAGAACTGTGGCTGTACGCACTTGATTGTTGGCCGCGACCACGCCGGTGTGGGTGACTACTACGGTGGTTTCGATGCGCAGACAATTTTCGATGAGAAAGTACCTGAAGGGGCGTTGGAAATTGATATCTACCGCGCCGACCACACAGCTTACTCGAAGAAGTTGAATAAAGTAGTGATGATGCGCGATGCACCGGATCACAATAAAGAGGACTTCGTATTGCTCTCCGGCACTAAGGTTCGTGAAATGCTGGGCAATGGCATTGCGCCACCACCAGAGTTTTCACGCCCTGAAGTGGCTCAGATTCTGATGGACTACTATCAGATCGAAGGCTAATTACACGCCTTGAAAAAAAGCCCCGCGGTGATGTCACCGCGGGGCTTTTTTATTTCGGGCAGCTGTTCGCGTGGCGGCTAAAAATAGAAGCCGACGTTGATGTTAAAGCGCGTGTTGCTGTTGCCGGCATTGGCGGCCATGCTACTGCCAATAAACGGCTGGTTTTCACCGTGTATCAAGTCGATGTAGGTGAATAGGCTGCCCTTGCTAACTGAGGCTCCCAGGACATGCATGCGCGTGTCGTCGAGGTCGGCGGACTTACCACTGACGACGCTGTTGTCTAAGTAGACCGTGATAGCGTCAATGCCGTCGACAGGCGCATCAAAGCGATAGGCGATATTAGCACTGTGGATGTCGGCCGACGCGGCGATAGTATCAAAGAAGGAGTAGGCACCCACCACCATAAGCTCCGATCCATCGTCCGGGTTGTATTCATAATGACCGCTGCTGAGCTGCAGATTCCACGCTCCGAACTGGCCATTCATATGCAGAGCGAAGGCGCTGTAGTCGCCTGCAGAGGTCTCCTGGTCGTCATGGAGCTGGCCGTGCAGGGCAGAGAATCCGACTTGCAGGCTATCGTTAGGCTGATCCAGCAGGTCGCTCGCGACCCGCCACACCAGCGTGTTGGTTTCGGCCAGTGCACCCGAAGCGCTGGGGGCGTCATAGATGCCCTGGCCGGCCTGGCGGCTGCCGACAATGTCGTAGGAGTAGCGGTCACTGCGATTGTCAACGTAGCCGTCAATGCCGCCCTGTTCATCATTCTTAAACAGCGCAATTTGGCTTTCTAGATGCTCGCCTTGGTAGAGAAATTTAATGCCGAAGTCGTAGTCATCTTCCAGCCCCAAATAGTAATTACTGCTGAAGAAAAAACTGTGGGAGTTGTAGGGAAGGTTGCCGAAAGGTAGCTGAGTAACACCCAGCTGTGCTTGCCACTCAGGGTTTATTTGATAACCGAGCCAGGCGTGGTGGACCACTTCCATATACTCGTAGTAGCGCAGCTCGGCGGAAAGCAGGATATTGTCGACACTGCCATCAAAATTGATGCGTACCGTGTCCAGGTCGATGTCGCCCACACGTTGGCGGTTGCCGTCGTCGTAGTCTTCAAAGCTGTATTGGAAGCGCACCGCGCCGCCAACAGTAATATCACTTTCCGCTGTCGCCATTAGTGGCAGAACGCAGCATAAAGCGGCACTCGCTAAGCGCTTTTTCATGTGAGTGTCTCCTGACTTTTGGGGTCGATGGTTGTGTTATCCGCGCGGGCCATATCTAGATACAGCAGGTGAGAGTTATATTGCGAGAGGATGTCGCTAATAATTTGCTCGCGTGTGTAGTCCATGATGTCGTAGTGCTGAGCACCTTCTGTCAGGTGAACATCCAGGCGGTAGAAATGGCGCTGCTTGCTTTCATCCATATGGAGATCGGAAACCACAAACCCCGGCGCGATATGACTGCTGAGAAATACACCGTAGCGGAAGGTTTCCTCATCGCCGTGGTAGACCTTGAGTTGAATACTATCGGCCTCGCGTTGTACTCGACATTCACGGTCGTGTTTTGCCAACTCTTTACTCACAGCACTGAAGGCATCCAAAACCTCTGAATTGAGAAATGCTTTGGCTTTCTCTTTTCCTGGGAAGGTCACCATACGCTTCAAGCGAACCTGCCAGGGGACTTCGCCATTGGTCACACTGAGGTCGGATTGGTTGCGGGCGTCCAGCTTTAGGGCTTCCAGTCGCAAGCCTTTGAACAGGCCATAGCAAATAATCAGCATGATAAAGGTGAAGGGCAGGGCGCTGGCAATGGCCGCACTTTGCAGGGCCGATAGCCCTCCAGCCAGCAGTAACACAGCCGCTACGACCCCTTCCGTTACCGCCCAGAATACCCGCTGCCAGACCGGCGGTTCGTGATTGCCGCCTGAGGTGATGATGTCGATGACCAATGAGCCGGAATCAGAAGAGGTCACGAAGAAGGTGATTACCAGCAATGTGGCCAGCAGCGACGCCACAGTGCCCAGTGGTAGGTATTCAAAAACCTTGAAGACGGCAGTTGTGACATCGCTATTGACGGCTGCCGAAATGGCGCCGTCGGCAATGCCAAAGTCCAGTGCGATTGCGGTGTTGCCAAACAGCGTCATCCACACGAATGTGAAACCGACTGGCACGAAGAGCACACCCATCACAAATTCGCGAATGGTTCGCCCTCGAGATACGCGAGCAATGAACATGCCGACAAAGGGGGACCACGCGATCCACCAACCCCAGTAAAAGAGTGTCCATGCCCCCATCCAGTCGGTGGGCTCATAGGCATAGAGGTTAAAGGTTTTATTGACCAGGGTGTCGAGGTAGTGGCCGGTATTTTGAACGAGCGCCTGGAATAGGTGCTGTGTCGGGCCACTCGCGGCCATATAGACCATTAGCACGGCGGCCAGCATCACATTGAGTATGCTGAGCCGGCGAATGCCGGCATCAAGACCGGCAACAACCGAGACAGTCGCGAAGCCGGTAATCGCGACAATCAGGCCAATTTGTACCGGGGTTGAGATAGTGAGCCCAAAGAGGTAGTTGAGCCCGGTGTTTACCTGCATCACACCGAGCCCCAACGATGTTGCCACGCCAAACATGGTTCCGAGCACTGCGAAGATGTCGACAGCGTGGCCCAATGGTCCGTTCATGCGCTCGCCGATAATTGGAAATAGCGCGGAGCGTAATGTGAGTGGCAAGCGGTGGCGAAAACCAAAATAGGCCAGTGACAAACCGACTACCGCGTAAATCGACCAGGCGTGCAGCCCCCAGTGAAAGAAGGTGGTTGCCATCGCTTCGCGAGCGGCTTCGATGGTTTGCCCCTCGCCTTGTGGTGGCGAGCTCATGTGCAGCACGGGTTCGGCTACGCCGTAAAACAGTAAGCCGATACCCATGCCTGCGGAAAATAGCATGGCGAACCACGAGCCGTAGCTGAAGTCAGGCAGGGAGTGTTCTGGCCCGAGACGAATACTGCCGTAGCGGCTAAGCGCCAGATACAAAGAGAAGAATAAAAAGATTGCCACGGCCAAGAGGTAAAGCCAGCCGAAGCTATCAACAATCCAGCTTTGGGTGCTGCTGAACACTTTCCCGGCTATATCGGGAGTACTAGCGCCAAAGATAACAATGGCAAAAATTAGAATGACCGAACCGAAAAAAACTGGGGGGTTAATTTGGGAGAGGTCAACACGGCGTCCTGGTTCTGACATGGGGAGCGGGCTCCTTGTTCGGTTTTCCACGGATGCCTGGCGAACAGGTATTCACCGAGACGGTTTCGCGCGAGCTGATGTGTCGCGTATTGATATTGCCGATGACTGACAATGGCTGTCTGCGCAATACTCTTAGAGTGTAGCTTGAATACGGCAGCGCGCAGTGTAACGCGAGTGGATAAAATTTTCAGATAGGGCGGTTAGGGACACAAAAAAAGGGGCCTGGGGCCCCTTACAATATTGCTTCTGCTGCGATTAGCGGTTCGGGCTATTCACCTGTAGCTCTACGCGACGGTTGCGCTCACGGCCCTCGTCGGTGGAGTTGTCGGCAACGGGTTTGCTTTCGCCGTAACCCACCGCGCGCAGGCGGCTGCTTTCAATACCTTTGCTAATCAAGTAGTCGACCACTGACTGGGCGCGCTCTTGCGACAGGCGCTTATTGTAAGCATCGCTACCCACAGAGTCAGTGTGGCCCGCAATGATAATGCTAACGTCTGGCTCGTTGTTCAGGGCCTTGGCGACATTATCCAGTACGGTCTTCGAATCAAGCATCAGACGAGCTTTGTTAAATTCGAAGTGTACGCCATCGATATCGACTTTTTGTGAGATCACACAGCCGCGGGAATTCACTTTCATTCCGGGCAGCGTGCCTGGGCACTGGTCGATCTTGTTGGGTACGCCATCGTTGTCGCTGTCGAGCGGGCAACCGCGAACATCAACGGGTACGCCAAGGGGAGTGCCTGGGCACTGGTCAATATCATTGGGCACGCCATCGCGGTCATCGTCGATAGAGCAGCCGTGGACATTTACTTTGGCGCCACGTGGGGTGTTTGGACACTTGTCACGGAAGTTGGGAACACCATCGCCGTCGCTATCTAACGGGCAGCCGTTAGAGTCAACGGGCGTGCCGCGCGGTGTGTTGGGGCATTTGTCGATGCGATCGGGCACACCATCGCCGTCACTATCATAGTTGTAGGGCAGTGGCTCGTCGCCAAAGGGTACCGAGACACCCAGCATAAAGGCGTAGGTGTAGAAGTAATCGTCAACGAGGATGTCTTTCTCGTTGATTTTGTCGATCTGGTAGCGGGCTTCTGCACGCAGTGCCGCGCCGCCTAGGTCATAAGTAAAACCTGCAACGGCATCGTTGCCGAAGTCGGATTCGATGTCCCCAACGAATTCAATTTCGTGGTAGGTCGCGCCAACGCCGAAGTAGGGCTGCAGGGCACTGGCATCCAGCTCGAAGGCGCCGAAGGGGAAAAAGAGAATATCGACACCAGCGGCGGCGCGCTCATAGACATCGTTCTTGCTGGTCTTAAGCTCGCCGTAGTTCATGTGGGCGTCGATCATGATGTAGCGGTTGATCGGTTTACCGATACCAATCTTGCCTATACCGCCATTGTCGTAATCTTCGTCGTCGGCAACGGTTGCGCCGAGCATAACGTGGCCACGCCAGCGGTCATCATACACCGATTCTTCATCGCTGCTGTCGGCGAGCAGGGGCGAGGTCAACGCCGTAGCAGCCATCGCAAGCGCAAGAGTACGCAGTTTCATTTAGTTTCTCCTAGTAACTACCCAATGGCAAAGCGCGGCCCAGAGGCCGCGCTTCATCCTTTTTTATTATGGTGCCAAATCTCCGAAGAGGTTTATGCAATCGTCGTAGAACGTCTCATCGAAGTTTTGGAAATCTTCGATGTTGAAGCCAAGCAATGTATCCAAAAGGCCGCCGACTACTGAGGTAACAGGAGCAACCAAGCAGGCGTCGACAACGTCAACAAGGTCGCCAAGGCCTACAGGCAGTGGGCCGCCAGTCAACAGGGCATTGGTCAGTGTGCCTAAGCCTGCGCCGAGGTCGGGTGCCGAGGGATCCAGCGTACTGAAATCACCGGTTATCAAAGCTTCCACAATGGCTTCGGCAGGGATGGTGCCGCCGTCATCATTTTGAATAAGCGTAGCAAGCAACGGATCAGCTACTAAGCTAACGCCGTAGATAACAGGCAAAATGATGCCTGGCGTTTCAAAGCCAACACCGGGAAGCGAGCTTAGGGTCAGTACGGGCTCCAGGACGCTACACAGCTCATTCGAGAAAGTGAGCAGATTGTCATCAGCAGCTGGCAGTACCAAAACGCTCGCGCCATCGACGGATTGCGTTTCGAATGTACTATCTGAGTCGGTATCGGCCTGGGCCTGAACACAGACAGTACTGAGACGCAGCAGGCCGTCGGAGCGCAGACGACCTTTCTGGTTCGGGTCGAAGCTTGCCGCCGCAGCAGCGGGGGTCAGAATAAAGCCACCCGTCGCGTCGGTAATATCTTCGAGAGGAACGCTGTCGGTCACCGCTGTCTGGCAGGCTGCGGGATCTGCAAAGTCGCCACTCCAGAAACCGGGGATAGCGGTAAATGCAATGCGGCTTTGATCGGTGACTCGCAGCAGGCGGGTTGTTGAGTCATTGCCTGCGCCAAGCAGGTCGCCCTCGGTGGGCAGTGCTGTTGAGCCTTGCAAATTGCTGAAGTTGGCATAGGCCTCGAATTGCTGGCCGCCGCGAACAAACTGTTCGCCGTCTTCCAGAGACTCAACCAGATCATCGCGACCGACACAGGCGAACTCGTCGTCTGCAAGGGTGTCCGGTTCAGTCGCATTGGGAACCATGAACAGACGCAGCTCAGTCAATGCGCCGGGGTCAACAGCGTTCACGGGGCGAGTAACCGAAACCGGCTCATCACTGCCAAAGTAGGTCAGCTTGAGTTCCAGTGGGCCCTCTGCGGCGCCAGCTTGGGCAGTAAGCGTGGTGTTAACCGAGGTGTCGGGCACAGGAAGCGCCGTTGTGGGAACGCTAGACTCCCACTCGATCAGACCGTTGGGGCAGGCCTCAAAGGCGCCGGTGCCGCCGGCAAGTTCGGTGAACTTACACAGTGCGCGGTACTCGATTCCGTCCAGGAAGCTGTTCACATACAGCGTATCTGGGCCATTGGTGTCATTATTCAGGCCGTCTACACGTTCGATTTTCAGTTCATCAACACGTGGACCAACCAGATTCAGCTCGAGCGTGTCGGCCAGGTCGGGAACGTTGTTGCCAAAGTTACCGGTTACCACGCTGGTCAGGGCAATACCGCCAGACGCTTTCAGGTCGTCATAGGTAGCGCCGTCAACGGTTACCGCAAAGCCTTCTTTGGGATCGACTTTCGGGTCGGAGCTGTAAATAAGGTCACCGTCACGTGCGCTCCAAACGTCATTGCCGTTGTCGCTGCACTGGTAAACCTGCAGGGTTTGACCCGGGTTTTGCACGTTGTTGTAGGTGAGGCGCGCTACGAACTGCAGGCGCTGTGCCGCAGGCACGCTAATGCTGTTTGAATCCAGGCCTTTACAGCTGGCAATTGAATCCTGTGCTAATACACCGCCCGCATCGCAGGCCGCGGTATCTGGGTTGATGATTGCACAGATATCCACCTTGGCGAAGGTTGCTGGCTTCATCGTTACCGTTAGCTCACGAATGCCATCCGATGTTGCACCGACACAGCCATTGGGATTGCTGTCGGCGTCAACGGCAAACAGGGTTACCTGACGCTCGGCATTATTGCCATCGCTGGTGAAGGGGCTTTTGTAGGTAACGGGAACCGAACCATTGAGCGCAACAGGTTGGTCGGCTGATGGTTCAGCCAGCGTTGTATCGCTGCTGCAAATATAGACGGTATCGGTAATATTTTCGGGAATCGGCGTATTGGTGAAATACTGCAGTAAGCGGTAGTTCGTTGTTTCCGAGTCGTTTTCAATCAGCGGGTCGAGCAAAATTAGCTCTTTGCCCACAATCTTGGGGCTGCCTGCCGGCGTGGGTGGAACCACGGTGAAGGGCAGGGTCTTGCTGAAGGTTTTGCCGGATTTAGTAAAGATACCGGTTACCGTTGCATTGATGGTCGCATCGTCAACGCCCATCTGCACCCGGTTAAGAATATCCTGTACCTTGCCGTCTCTAACGGTGTCGCGGAATTTCGGAGAGCCATCGTCATTGACGTCGAGCTCAGCTTTTTCGGGAGAGCCAAGATTCGCACTCAACTGCCAGCGAACCTGGTCGGTAATAACCATTTCTGGGCCGACGTTCTTGTTAATACCGTCGGAGCGCAGCGCGAGCATGCGTACAGAAATGCGGCTGTTACCGGTGCCCGGTAAGGTCGAGACGTTGTTGACGAACTCCATGCGGAGGGTTTCAGGGTCTATGGTTAGTCCCGGGCGGTCGGGGCTGCGGGCATCGCCACCGCCTCCACACGCTGCGAGTAAGAACGATGCGAAAACGAGCGACATCGCTATTTTTATGCTTTTCATGTATTCCCCTCCCGGAGAGTCAAGCTGGTACAACAGGAAATGGGTGTGCGCTTAAAGTTACGTAGTTTTACGGATGTTGTAGGTAAAAACAACAGTCGTCACCTCTAAAGTGAGATGTTAGAGCAAAAAGGCCAAAAATTTCTGTGACCTATGCACGTTTAGACTCTTGATTGGCACTATTTTAGGGCTAAACGACCGCTATGTCGCTGTTACAAAAGCGATTTTAGGCGATGTCGCAAGCTGATGGAGAGTTTGCCTTACCGTGTGTGGTTTTGGCTCGTCCTATCGCGGTATTGCAGAGAGTGGGTATGGAGAGTTCGCCCCACTCTTGGTTTTTTTGAGTGGGGCGA
>NZ_CAXGPO010000041.1:0-26095 GCF_964011655.1 uncultured Spongiibacter sp.
CCCCGCTTGTCCGCCCACATCGGGCCCTTCATCCCAGTCCAAGCCCAGCCAGCGCAGAGAGTCTAAAATGGCCTGTTCTGACTCTGGCGTCGAACGCTGCTGGTCAGTGTCTTCAATGCGCAGCAGAAACTGGCCGCCTTGGCTTTTTGCAAAGCAGTAGTTAAACAGGGCGATGTATGCGGTGCCGACGTGTGGATCACCAGTGGGGGATGGCGCAATGCGAGTGCGAACAGTCATGGAGAGTTGTTTACCATTTCAATACAATTAGCGTTGGCCGCGCGCATAAGCTGCGACATGAAAGGCGCCATTATACGGGCCAGCGGCGATAAGATTCACCTACCCCGGAGGTTTTCCTGGCGAATGCCCAACAATACCCTCGACAGGCGCTTCTGCGTAGCGCCAATGCTGGACTGGTCAGACCGCCACTGCCGTTTTTTTTGGCGAAAAATGAGTCGGCGCGCCGTGCTCTACACAGAAATGGTGACCACTGGCGCCCTGCTTCACGGCGACCAACACCGGCATTTGCAGTTCAGCACAGAGGAACAGCCCCTCGCCTTGCAGTTGGGCGGCAGCGATCCCAGCGACTTAGCCAAGGCCGTCAAGCTTGCCAAACAATGGGGCTACGACGAGGTGAATCTGAATTGTGGCTGCCCCTCAGACCGTGTTCAAAATGGCTTTTTTGGCGCGTGTTTAATGGCACGCCCCAGCCTGGTGGCAGACTGCGTCGCCGCGATGATTGATGCTAGCGACTTGCCGGTCACCGTGAAACACCGCATTGGTATTGATGATCAGGAAGGTTATGAGCCGCTGCACGATTTTGTTGACCAAATTCATCAGGCAGGCTGTAACACGATCATTGTGCATGCCCGCAAAGCGTGGCTACAGGGTTTAAGCCCCAAGGAAAACCGGGAAATCCCGCCGTTGAATTACGATATGGTTTACCAGCTCAAAAATGACTTTCCCAAGCTGGAGGTCATTATCAATGGCGGTATCGATAGTATCGACGACGCGCTATCGCATTTGTCACATGTCGATGGCAGTATGTTGGGGCGCAGTATTTACCAGAACCCCTACCAGCTGGTGGAGGTAGATGAACGTATCTATGCCGATGAAGCCAATCAGCGCAGCCGGCAAGATGTTATCGAATCACTCTACCCCTACATTGAAAAGGAACTTGCAAGCGGTACTCGACTCCACCATATAACGCGACATATTCTCGGGATTTTTAATGGCCAGGCCGGAGCCCGCCAGTTCCGCCGCCATCTCAGTCAGCATGCGCACCGGAATGACGCTGGACTGGAGGTACTGCAAGAAGCACTGGCCCTGACAACAACGGCGCAACAACGCCTGCAAGACTACGCGCAACAACGTGCTGCCCAAACCCTGCAGGAAAGCGAAATCAAGATACGGTGATAGGATTCATTTAATGAGCAGTATACTGGCACAACTTACAGCGATGACGGATGTCGTGGCCGACACCGGCGACATCGAGGCAATCAAACGCTTTTCCCCCCAAGATGCGACCACCAACCCTTCACTCATCCTCAAAGCCGCCCAGCTGCCTCAGTATCAGGCGCTGATCGACCGCATCGTTGCCGAAAACATTACCGACCCTAACAACGACGAACAAATTAAAGCTGCCAGCACGCGCCTGGCCGTTGCCATAGGCCGCGAAATTAGTCAGCTGGTACCAGGAAAAGTCTCCACAGAAGTGGACGCTCGGCTCTCCTTCGATACTGCCGCAACCGTCGAACAAGCCAAGACTATCGTCAAGTTATACGAAGAAGCGGGTGTTGGGCGCGACAAGTTATTAGTGAAGATCGCCTCGACGTGGGAAGGCATTCAAGCTGCCGCAGAGCTCGAAAAAGCCGGCATTGAATGTAACCTGACCTTATTGTTCAGCCTGGCACAAGCGGCGGCATGTGCCGAGGCAGGTGCAACATTGATCTCGCCCTTTGTCGGCCGCATTCTCGACTGGCACGTGGCCCGCGGCGACAGCCCCGAAAGCCCGGCACAAGATCCCGGCGTGCAGTCTGTCGCGGGCATCTATGCCTACTACAAACAGCATGGCTACAGCACCATTGTGATGGGCGCGAGCTTTCGAAATACCGGCGAAATTGCTGAGCTAGCGGGTTGTGACCGACTCACAATCAGCCCTGCCCTGCTCGAAGAATTGGATAATACGCAAGGTCAGCTGCCACAGCGCCTGAGCCCTGACGCCGACTTCGCACCACAACAGAAGCTCGATTCTAGCGAATCATCCTTTCGCTGGGCCATGAATGAAGATGCCATGGCAACAGAAAAGCTGGCAGAAGGGATTCGCGCCTTCGCCGCGGATCAACGGAAACTCGAGGATTTGTTGAGAGGCTGGCAAGGTGTTTGAGTTTATAAAAAACTTGCTGGGCGAGGCCTCCAATGCCGATGGCAGCGACGAGCTGTCGATGGAATTGGTAGCCGCCTCGCTGTTGATAGAAGTCAGCAAATCCGACTACAAGCAAGAGCCGGCAGAAGTGGAGAAGATTCGCCAACTGCTGGTGCAGCACTTTCACCTTAGTGCAGACGAAATTGAAGCCTTTATGGAAAAGGCGCATGAGTCGACCCAAGACAGCACCTCCCTCTACCCCTTTACCCGCTACATCAATGACAATTGCAATAACGCAGAGAAGTTTCAGCTGGTGAAGGCGCTGTGGGAAGTTGCGGCAGAAGACGGCGACATAGACAAGTACGAAGAGCACGTCATTCGTAAAATTTCAGAGTTAATTTACCTGCCCCACAAGGACTTTATCAGGGCAAAATTGATGGTTTGTGAAACGCTTGGCCTAACAGCAAAAAAGTAATGCCGCAGGCTTAATAACACTGCCCTTCCAGCAGGGTGACAAGCTCGCGAAACTTAGCCCGATTGCTCTCATTCATTCCCATGAGCACGCGGTGCGCCTCCAGCACTTTGGCGCGAACCGCATCTTCACTGTCGGGCAATACCGGCAGTTCATTCAGGTCCTCGTCGTCTACCACTGGCTCTTGGCGAATACAGAAAACGCGACCAAACCCCATGCTATCCAGCACGCGAGTGATATCAGGATTGGTAGACAAAATAACCGGCACATAGGAAAAGCGTTGCTTGGCTTTGATTGCCAGTTTTGCGAGCAAGCCAAGGGTGGTGCTGTCTATATTGGTTGCATCAACGAGATCAATAACGACACTGGCAAACCCTTTACTGGTTAGCATATCGTCAAAAAAATCATCCATCGTCGTGCAAAGGGTTAGACGCACTTCGCCAACCAATTTAATGACGAAAGCACCATCTTGCTCTGCGACCAAAATCTTACCTGGCTGCATGACTTCCTATAACCTGCTAATGACTAAGATGGCGATATCATCCGGTGCATCACCAATATTGTTTAAGTCGAAGGCCGTTACCAGTTCACTGGACGAACGCTGCCCAGCGCTTAGTAGTGCCAATAGCGCCTCTTCTTTCTCCTTTAGCGAGTCGCGTTGTAACACCTCCAATATACCATCGGAAAACAGTGTCAGCACGGCGCCACTCGGAAAGCAGATCATGTGATCGGTAAAAGCCGCATCGCTAAAAAGCCCCACGGGCATATCGTGCTCGGGCAAAAATTCCGCCTGCCCGTCACAGGCCAGCACCGGCGCCGGAAGGTGTCCCGCAACCGCGTAACAGAGCTGATCGCAGTTGAGGTCAAAGACCCCTACACACATGGTCACATGCTTGCCGATACCCATTTCAAGAAGTTCACGGTTGGCTATGGCAAGCATTTTCGCGGGAGACAGTATTGCCGTTGAACCGCGATGAAGGTAGTCACTGCGCTTGCGAGCGAAAAGGTTTTTCAAAAATACGGTCACGAAGGCGGAACTGGCGCCGTGGCCTGACACATCGGCAACAAAGAACACCGCCCGATCATCGCCGACGAGAAAATAGTCAACGAAGTCGCCACTCAGGTAGAGAGACGGCAAAATAAAGTGGCAGAACTGGTAGCCTTCAATGTCTTTAGGCGTATCTGGCAACAACAATTGCTGAACGTGCTTACCGGCCTGCTGATCTTGCTGAAGGTGGGTCAGACTTTCCAATAACTCGCGGTTGGCCGCTTCTAATTTATGGCGATAAGCGAGGTTTTCACGTTTTAGTTCGCAGCGCTCCACCGCGCGATTGATGGCATGGCGAATGACATCAGCGCTTTCAGGCGGCAGCATGAGGTAATCGGTAGCGCCGTGGCGTACAGCAGAGAGAACATCGGCCAGACTCTCGCGCCGGGACACACAGATCAGGGGAAGCTCACGGGGGTCGGCAGCCATATCATCAAGCAAGGTGATGCCTTGGCAGTCCGGCAGATCGATATCAATCATCACAATATCGATATCGTCTTCCCGAAAACAGCGCAGCGCCTCTGTGCTGTCGTCGATACTCAACACGATAACGCCGAGGGCCTCTAGGGCTTCGCGCAGTTGCCGGTGTAGGTCATCGCGGTGCTGAACAAGCAGCAGCCGGTGATGTAAGGGTCTGGTCATCTGCCTGTTTTACCTTTACGGCGCCACCGGAGCAAGCCATGTGCCTGTGCAGGATTCACATCCCGCTACCCTGCTATTCAAAATCAAAGGACTCAAAATCCTCGTCGCCAAAGCTATCCTGGAACTCGCCATCGTTAATTAGGAACTGACGGCGCTGCAGATAGGCATCTTTAAGAAAGGTGTACTTATCACCGCTGACCAGCTCATCGGAGCCCAATAATTTTGCACGTACTTGCACAAGATCCAGCGCCATCAAACCCAACTCAGCGGAAAAGGGCTCAACCTCACTGGTCGGTGAAGTATAGCGATCGATAAAGCGGCTGCTGCCATCGCGAATGGTACTTGGACCGAGTAAAGGCAGCATTAGAAAGGGGCCGGGCTCTACCCCCCAAACAGCCAGAGTTTGCCCAAAATCCTCTGACTCGCGGGGCAGTCCCAGATGGGTCGCGACATCAAAAAAGCCCAGCACACCCACCGTGGTGTTTATCAGAAAGCGCCCGGCATCAACCATGGCGTCTTTGCCCTCGCCCTGGAGGACATCATTGAAGAAGTTCTTCACCTCACCGAGGTTGTCAAAAACATTGCCGATGCCCTGGTCAATGAATCTCGGCGTCACCTCTTTGTAAGCCTTGGCAACCGGTTTGGCGACGTAGCGATCCGCCCCCTCGTTAAAGGCGAAAATGTGGCGATTGAGGCCTTCCCAGGGGTCGCGGGGATCATTGCCATATTCTGCGGCGAAAGACAGCGGCGCGAACAGACAAATCACCGTGGTGAGCAGTCTATGCAGCAACATGCGAATAGTATTCCCTACTGTTGTATTGCGCCCACTATACCTAAAGCCCACATTAATACCAGCGATGTTATTCGCCAACGAATGAAGGCTCTGCAAGGCAGAGAATATCCGCCTCCAGCAACTGTTGTAGCAGGCTCTCAGCGAAGTCAACCAAGCGGCCTTCCTCTGTCGCCAGTTCCGTAGCCAAACTCGCCAAACACTCACGTGGCGAGGCTCCACCTTCTAGCAGTGTTAACAAGCGAGCGGTGACGGCATTAATTTCCATAAATCGCACCGCGTCGCTGCGGTCCCGGTACACCACCAAATATGTCATGTCTCCCGGCGGGTGGAGAGGTTGATAGGCCTTGGAAATACGATGCACCGGGTATGGGTAACTCAAGCTCCAGGCGAGGGACGACTTCCGCAAACAGGTATCGACCAAGGGCGTGGACACAGACAGTTTCGCCGGCAGCGTGGCCGTATCTGTATCGAGAGCAAGTTCCACCCACTCATAGTGCGCCAGCGCCGGTAAAAATGGCGGATCATCGGGGTGGTCGCGCGCACTGCTAAGGTAGTGAAGAAACTCCTCAGCAATTTGCAAAAAATACGGGCTCTGGCAGTGATGGACTTTCATAAAGTCCCGCACCATGGCGTGCCACTGATCATCGGGAAAAATACTGCGACAAACCGGAAAACCACCGCTGATGAAGCCCTCTATGTTCTTGTAGAACAAGTCACGATACACGGCCAGTCGTCGAGGCTCGATGCCCTGAGGCGCTGGGCAAGACTCCGGATCGCGCAAATA
Source organism: uncultured Spongiibacter sp. (assembly GCF_964011655.1). NCBI lineage: Bacteria > Pseudomonadati > Pseudomonadota > Gammaproteobacteria > Cellvibrionales > Spongiibacteraceae > Spongiibacter > uncultured Spongiibacter sp. The sequence goes on from NZ_CAXGPO010000041.1 coordinate 6,102, forward strand.
GGCGGTGAAGGCCTGCTGCTGTTGCTGAAAGGGGTCCATTACTGCCCTACCTCCCCTGTCGCCTGAACATCGCGAATTCGCGATACCTCATCGAGCAACTCGGCCATTGGTGGAAAGTTAAAATCTCGCTCCAACAATGTCGGCAAAGACCCGCAACGCCCATAGCACTCGCCAAGCAGCTGCCACACGGACTCGATAACGGGCGCACCATGCGTATCCACTTTGAGGTCATCAGCCTCGTCAAAATGACCGGCGATGTGCATATAAGCGGCGCGCTCCAGCGGTAACTCGCGCAGGAATTGCCGGGCATCGTAGCCGTGGTTCACACTGTTAACGTAAACATTATTCACATCTAACAATAGGCCACAATCGGCCTCTTCGAGCACGCCAGTAATGAACTGCGATTCGGTCATCTGGCTATCAAGCGCGGCGTAGTAGGAGGCATTTTCCAGTAAAATTTTTCGGCCGAGACGCCGCTGCACCTCAATTACGCGCTCGGCAACATGCGCAACCGCCTCATCGGTAAAGGGGATCGGCATCAGGTCGTAGAGGTGGCCGCTGTCGCCGCAGTAGGTCAGGTGCTCGCTGTAGAGGCGACAATCGAAGCGGTCGATGAATGCCGCGATATCGTCGATCAACGCGTAGTCGAGCGGCGCAAAACCGCCGATGTTTAAGCTCAAGCCGTGCAGGGTGACCGGGAATTTTTCGGCCAGCGCTTCAAATGCCTTGCCAAACCGTCCGCCGAGGTCAATCCAGTTTTCGGGGGCGACCTCGAAGAAGTCGATATCGCCGGGCTGCAACTCGCTGAAGGCATCGAGCATGCCGCGTCGCAAGCCCAGTCCCACAGCATCTGCCGCTAAGCCCGGTTGAATTGCTGACTGTTGCTGAACGTGATATTGAGGCAAGGCCCTCTCCTCTTCGCCCGTTATTGTTGTATTAGGACGTATGACTCAGCGAATTGTTACATCGTTCTTTAACGCTTGCCAAAGCTGCTTTAGGCGTTTCTCCGATACGGTTTGCGCCGTGCCCAAGCGCTGGGCGAACAACGACACGCGAAATTCTTCCAACAGCCAGCGGTATTCTCTGAGCTTTTCTGATTTCTGCCACAACTTGGGATCGCGAGCCAGTGCGTTTTCCAGCTGCTCCTGTAGCGGTTCAATGGCAAGTGTCGACTGGCGATCCCGCTGATAGTGGCCGTCCAGTTTACTGACCCGCTCCTCTATCGCAGCAAGGTATCGCGGGTAGTGGCCAAGCGCCTCGGTAGACACCTGAAAAATAAAGTCGTCGACAAATAGGCCGTCTAACTGGCGCTGAATATCATTAATACTGTGTATCCAGCTCAAGCTGTTTAGCTTCTTCAGCTGCTTTCGGATTCGCGCCTGCGACGCGAGAATATCGCCTAGCAACGCTGCAACCTCTTCGGCACAAGGCACAAATTCCGCACGACCCGACTCCCATAGGGCATCAAAGGCCTGTTGATCGCGCGGCAGATTATCCGTAGTAACTGCAAAAGCTCGACGCGCTGCCACCAATAGACAGGCCTCTATCCACGCTTTGCGTTGTTGTCCGCAGGCGGCGAACTGTAGCTGTTGGGCATTCCCCTTAAACAACTTAGCGCGCAGACTCTTGCACTGGGCGGGCAAACGCAGAAGTAACAGCCGCAAACAGCCGCGCAAGGACTTGTTCTGCGCCTCCTCCAGCGTTTCGGCCAAGCTGAGCTCCACATCCTGCCCCGAATCCGTCAAGCAGGGAAACGCAGTCAAGGTCGCGCCCGCCTGTTTGAAGCGATGCTCGACAGGCAGTTCGCCAAACTCCCATTGTTGATAGCGGCGCACCTCAAAACCACCCTGGCTCTCTTCAGCGATACTTTTTTGCACCTCTGAAGCGAGCTGCGCCCTCAATGCAACAATATCCCGCCCCGACGCCAGCCGCTTGCCGCCGTCGTCGAGTACCACCACATTCATTTTGTAGTAGTCATCTATGGTCGCCGATGACCATGCTGCTAAATCAATATTGGCGTCGCTAAGCTGCTCCAGCCGGGCAGCTAATGCTGGTAGTAGAGGCTCGTCACTCGGCGTTAGCCGGGCCAATGCCCGATCTACGTAGTCAGGAACCGGCACCAATTGCTTGCGCTGGGCCTTTGGCAACGCCTTAACCAAGGCGATACATTTTTCTCGCAATAACCCTGGCACAAGCCATTCGAAGCGCCCCTCCGGCAGCTTGTGCAACAATACTAGCGGAACGGAAACATTGACGCCGTCATCGCGATGCCCCGGCTCAAAGTGGTAAGACAAGGCCAGCTGTTTACCCCCACAACTCAACTGGGTGGGAAATTGCGCCTCGTCAACGCCACCCTCGCTGCGCATCATCTGTGAGCGAGCCATCTTAAGAGTGGCATCCGCCGAGGATTTTTTCAGCCAGGACTCCAGTTGCCTGGCGGTCGTTATGCCCTCGGGCAGGCGCTCATCATAGAACGCATAGATCTCCTCATCTGAGATCAAAATATCACGCCGGCGCGCCTTGTCTTCCAAGTCGAGTATCTCGCGGCGCAAGGCCTGGTTGTGGGCAAAAAATGCCGCCGCACCTCGGTAACGCCCCTCAACCAAGCCCTGGCGGATAAAGACCTCCCTGGCCAGCTTGGCGTCAATAGGGCCAAAGTGAATGCGATGACGGTCGCGCAGGGTCAAGCCGTAAAGCAGGGTTTGTTCATAGGCCATTACCCGCCCGCTACGGGCGTGGAAATGCGGTTCGGCGTAATTGCGCTTCAACAAACTGTCGTTGATACCAAACACCCACTCGGGCTCGATCTTTGCCACACAGCGAGCAAAGAGCTGACTGGTCTCTGCCAGTTCAGCGGCAACAATCCACTTCGGTGTTTTCTTTCGCAGCGACGACCCCGGAAAAATCATCAGTTTACGATTGCGCGCGCCGAGGTATTCCCTGCCTTCGTCATGGTTCGCAATTTGACTGAGAAAGCCCGGCAACAGCGCCCGATGAATGTTTTGGTAATCGGCTGGCTGCTTATTTTGCTCGAGCTTTAACTGCCGGCACATCAGTAGTAGCTGGTGGTGCACCTCTCGCCATTCACGCATGCGAGTCCAGCTGAGAAACTCCTTCTTACACAGTTTGCGCCATTGATTCGCACTGAGTTGTTGGCGCTGCTCCTCCGCGTATTCCCACAGTGCTACAAAGGCGAGGAAATCCGACCCCTCCTGCCAAAAACGCCGGTGCTTTTCGTCCGCCGCCTGCTGTTTATCCGCCGGGCGGTCGCGTGGGTCCTGAATACTCAAGGCACTGGCAATCACCAGTATTTCCCGCAGGCACTGCTGTTCTGCCCCGGCGATAATCAGCCGAGCTATACGCGGATCTACCGGAAAACGCGCCAGCATCTTGCCCTGCGCCGTCATGCGCTCCCCGTCGACGGCCCCGAGTTCCCTCAGCAAGGCGAAGCCATCGCGAATTAAGCGGTTATCCGGCGCGTCGACAAAGGGAAACTTGCGGATATCACCCAGACCCAACTGCAACATCTGGAGGATAACGGCCGCCAGGTTAGTACGTTGAATCTCCGGCTCGGTAAACAGCGGGCGGCGCTCAAAGTCTTCCTTGCTGTACAGACGATAAGCGATGCCTTCTGCCACGCGCCCGCAGCGCCCCGCGCGCTGATTTGCACTGGCTTGAGACACTGGTTCAATGGGCAGGCGTTGTACCTTACTGCGAACGCTGTAGCGACTCACGCGCGCCGTACCTGCGTCGATCACATAGCGAATGCCTGGCACCGTCAGCGAGGTTTCTGCCACGTTTGTCGCCAACACCACGCGCCAGCCACGCCGCCCTTTAAGGTCGAAAATGCGCTGTTGTTCCGCCGCGCTCAGCCGCGCATACAGCGGCAACACCTCCGCACCCGGCAGTTGCGCTTGACGCAATTGTTTGGCGACGTCGCGTATCTCCCGTTCGCCACTCAAAAAAACCAGAGTATCGCCATGGCGTTGCTCGCCCTCGTCGATCATCTCCCGCAATACCTGTTCTACCCCTTCTCCCAGGTCTTGCTCTGCGCTGATGTCTTCCAAAGGGCGATAGCGAAATTCAACCGGGTAGCTGCGACCGGACACCTCGACGACGGGGGCATTGTCGAAGTGGCGAGAAAAGCGCTCCACATCAATGGTTGCCGAGGTAATAATCAGTTTGAGCTCTGGGCGCTTAGGCAACAGGGTTTTCAGGTAACCCAGCAAAAAATCGATATTGAGGCTGCGTTCATGGGCCTCATCGATGATGATCGTGTCGTAATTGCTCAAATAACGGTCGTTGGCGATTGCAGCGAGCAGGATCCCGTCGGTCATCAACTTTATATAGGTATTCGGGGTGCTTTGCTCCTGAAAACGCACCTGATAACCCACGGCATCACCCAACGGCGTATTCAATTCATCTGCAATTCGCTGAGCCACCGTGCGCGCCGCAAGACGACGAGGTTGGGTGTGGGCGATCTGCCCATTGACCCCGCGGCCCATTTCCAGACACAACTTCGGCAGCTGCGTGGTTTTACCCGAGCCCGTCTCGCCGGCAATCACCACAACCTGGTGTTTATCGATTGCTGCTCGAATATCGTCAATACGCTGACTGACTGGCAATGCCTCGGGGAAACTCACCGCCGGTACGGCGCGCTGCCGGGAGAGCAGTCGCTCAGCGGAGGCGTTGATGCTCTCCTCAAGTTTGACATAGGCGTCGCCGACAGCTTGCCCGTCTCGCTCTCGTCGCTGCAGTTGTTGCAAACGACGTCGCAATCGATAGTGATCGGGGCGGTAGCTGTCGCCGAGTTTGTCAGCGAGGAGATTCCAATTATGGCCGGACATGAGCGCTAGACTAGGACCTTAAAATAAAAAGGGCGCCACATGGGCGCCCTTGCGTTTTCCAGCGTAAAAATCAGCTGGCGCGCTTGGCAAGCTCTTCGTCTCGCAGAGTGCGGCGAAGTACTTTACCAACGTTCGTTTTGGGCAGTTCGTCACGAACTTCGATATAGCGCGGCATTTTATAGCCGGTAAGACGCTCGCGCAAAAAGTCCTTCAACTCTTTCTCGTCAAGCTCGCCATGCTTGGGCGCAACGAAAATCTTAACGGCTTCACCGGATTTTTCATCAGGCACGCCAATCGCCGCACACTCAGCAATATTTGGATGCGAGCTAAGCACATCCTCGATCTCGTTGGGGTAAACGTTGAAACCCGACACCAAGATCATGTCTTTCTTGCGATCGACAATTTTCAGGTAGCCATCTTCCTTCACCACCGCGACATCGCCAGTCAGCAGCCAACCATCTTTAATGGTCTTCTCAGTTTCGTCCGGGCGCTGCCAGTAACCCATCATGACCTGCGGGCCACGCACGCAAAGTTCGCCGCGCTCGCCGATACCCACGTCGTTGCCGTCGTCGTCAACCAAACGCACTTCGGTACCCGGCAGCGGCAGGCCGATGGTACCAATTTGGTTGGCACCACCTGGGTTGATCGATACCACTGGTGAGGTTTCGGTCAAACCGTAACCCTCGTAGATCTCCGCGCCGGTCATTTCCTTCCAGGTTTTCGCGGCACCGGCAGTCAGCGCCATCCCGCCAGACAGGGTGACCTTGAGGCCGGAGAAGTCCAAGCTGGCAAATTCCGGGTGTTTACAAAGCTGAACAAACAGCGTGTTGATACCGCTCATTCCCGTCCATTTCCAGCGTTTCATCTCTTTAATAACGCTGTCCAGCTCACGCGGATTGGGAATCAAAATTGAGTGGTTACCCTGCATCATGACAACAAACGTCAGCATGAAGGAGTAGATGTGGTACAGCGGCAGCGGCGCGATAAAGGTTTCGCCGCCACTCACCAAGCCATAACTGGAGAAGTTCTCTCGGCTCTGCAATACGTTAGCCATCAGGTTTCTGTGGCTAATCATTGCGCCTTTAGATACCCCGGTGGTACCGCCGGTATATTGCAGCAGCGCCAATGCTTCCAGGTCCGGCGCAGCCTTTTGATATTGCTTGCTACTGCCTTTGGCTAGGGCTTTACGGAAGCTAATGGAGTTCTTGAATTTAACCGAGGGGACTTCTTTGCGTACATACTTAAGTACGCTGTTAATCAACGTCCGCTTCACTGGTGGATGAAGGTCGGCCACTTCAGTAACGATAACTGTACCCACGCCAGTATCACCAACTACTGCGGCCGCTGTTTCAGCAATGTTTGCCAATACGACGATGGCCTTTGCACCGGAGTCGTTCAATTGGTGCTTGAGTTCGCGCTCGCTGTAAAGGGGGTTGGTATTCACCACGATCATACCGGCACGCAGCGCACCGAACAGTACAACCGGGTACTGCAAAATATTAGGCATTTGAATCGCAATGCGATCGCCTGCTTGCAAACCGCTGTGCTCTTGCAGGTAACAGGCAAACTGCGCAGACAAGCGATCGAGATCTGCGTAGCTTAATGTGTGCCCCAAGCAGCTGACAGCCGGGTTCGCCGCGTATTGATTGACGCAGTGGTCAAACATACCGACCAAATTCGGGAACTCTTGCAGATCGACGTCATTGGATAGGCCAATGCGTGATCTCGCCGCGTTAATCGTTTCTGCAATTTGCTGTTGCTGCTCAGACAAGGTCGCCCCCTAGCTATATTTTTGTTATCGACGTGCCTCCCCATGCCGGTTGGCACAAGGGCTCGGACGCCTATTCAAGTGAATTTGGCAAGCTAACCAGATTTGTGTTCACTGTCAACACCAGTCGACTCGCCAGCCGCAAACTGATCCGGGTCCACAAACATCAGGCGAAAGCGCAAATTTCCCGCCTGGCGCTGGTCTACACCCAGTACCAGCGCATTCATCTGCCCCTTTGTTTCGCTGATGACAGGCACAAAAATAACATGTTCTTGCCCCTCTTGATCACTCATCACCCTGGGAGCATTGCCTGTTTTTAGAAAGCGGGCGTAGCTATCCACGAGCATGATCAATTGATTGCGAAATGCACTAAAGTTTAACTGTCCGCGGAACTCATCATAGTTCATATCAAGACTGACGCGCAGGACCGACCCGTCTTCAAGTTTCACATCGTTCAGCAATACCGCCTTACCCGCCTCCAAGGCGCGAAAGAAACGCTTTCCGTCGCTGCGCTGCCCATCAATGATGCACTGTTTAATCAGCGAGGATGCCAATAACATCAGCGCGGGGGTCTCAATATTTACATTCATTGTTGTTATTCCTGATACGTCATTTTCTGGCGACAGCATGCTAATGCAAGACACCCCTTCACACCAGCCTCAGCCCGCGGGTGCTGCCCCGGCAATATCGTCACTGCGGTGACAGGCCACGGCCCTGCCCTCAGCCTGCACTTTAAGCCAGGGTGGGGTCTGTCGACATGATTCGAGGGCGTAGGGGCAACGGTCGGCGAAGCGGCAGCCGACATCGGTACTTAACGGCAGGGGCAGTTCTGTGGTCCGCGGGGCGATCAGTTGTACCTTGTTGCGATCGAGCGTCGGCTCGGGGTGAGCAGCCAGCAATTGCTGAGTATAGGGGTGCGCCGGGGTATTCAGCAGCTGCCAACAGGGCGCTAGCTCAAGTAGTTCGCCGAGGTACATCACCGCAATGCGGTCAGCCAAGCCGCCAAGCACCGCCAGGTCGTGGGTGATAAATACCATTGCGGTACCGAGGTCGCTCTGAATCTCCCTCAACAGCGCCAATATTTGCGCTTGCACCGACACATCCAGCGCCGACACCGCCTCGTCGCAAACCACCAGCTGCGGCTCACACAAAAAGGCCCTGGCAATGCCCACCCGCTGGCGCTGCCCGCCGGACAGTTCATGGGGATAGCGCTGGGCAAATCGTGCGCCAAGGCCGACTCGCTCCAGCCAATACCCCTGCCGCTGGTGAATCACACTGCGACGCTCACCGCGAGCCAGTAGTGGCTCGGACAAACTGTCGCCGATGGTCATGCGGGGGTTGAGACTCGCGTAGCTGTCCTGAAAAACCATTTGTATCTGCCCCGCGCGGCGGCGCTGGAGCTTCTCAGGTAAAACCGCTCCGTTGAATCGCAGAGTGCCGTGGGAAGGCCGTTGCAGGCCGGCAATGATACGCCCCAGGGTGGACTTACCGGAGCCGCTTTCGCCCACTAGCCCCAGCACTTCGCCAGCGCGGATGGATAAACTCACCCCATCGACAGCGGCAAGATCCTCATTACTGCGCTGAAAATGACAACTGACCTGGTGCAAGGCGAGCAATGGTTCAGTCATGCTGCAGCCTCCAGCGTTCGGGGTAGTCCGGGTGCCAGCGCCAACAGCGCACGCCCGCACCTCGCGGTGAGATCAGCAACGGCGGCGAATCCTCACAAATAGCCATACGATGTTTGCAGCGCGGTGCAAAGGCACAACCGTGAATAGTGCCGCGCATATCAGGCGGTGAACCCGGAATGGCAACCGTAATTTCCCTGCTATGCAAACGCGGCATTGCTGCCTGCAAGGCCTCACTGTAGGGGTGCGCAGGGTGGCGTAACAAACTTGCTACAGAGGCCGACTCCACGGTTTCACCGGCGTACATCACTGATACGGTGTCAGCAATATTGGCCACCACCCCCAGATCATGACTGATAAACAGTAGACTGGTGCCCTGCTCGTGCTGTAATTCACGCAACAGTGCCAACACTTCGGCCTGAACCGTCACATCCAGTGCGGTGGTCGGCTCGTCGGCGATCAATAGTTTCGGTCGACAAGCAACCGCCAGCGCTATCATCACCCGCTGCAACATGCCACCCGAAAACTCAAAGGGGTATTGAGATAGGCGCTGCTCGGCACGCGGAATCGCCAAGCGCTCAAGAAGTACCGCAGATTCGGCACGCGCCTGTCGACGGTCCATATTGCGGTGCAAGCGAAAGCACTCAGACAGCTGCGCTCCGATCGTTCGCGTGGGGCTTAATGCGGTCATCGGGTTTTGAAATATCATGGCGATGCGCCGCCCACGCCACCCTCGCCAATCGCGATGCCCCTGAGCCGGCAGTGGCTGCCCCATTACACTGAACTGCTCGGCATTGAGCACCGCATTGGGCGGTGCCAAACCGAGTAAACACATGGCGGTTAACGACTTGCCGCTGCCAGACTCGCCGACAAGCGCTCGGCATTCTCCCTCCTCCAGACTGAAGGACACCTCTCTCAACACCTGGTTGCCGCTGAGTGCGAGTTGTAAATGCTCTATGGCGACGACGCTCATTGCCCCACCCCGCCGCTGCGTTTATCGGCAGTGTCACGCAATGCGTCACCGAGAATATTAAACGCCAATACCGAAATACTGATCATTGCGGCCGGCCACAATAGCTGCCCGGGGTGGGACAAAAGTGTTTTGATACCATCGTTACACATTGCCCCCCAAGACGTGCTTGGTGGCGACACCCCCATACCAATAAATGAAAGAAAGGCCTCAGTAAAAATCGCCTGGGGTATGGCAAAACTGAATGCCACCATCAACACCGGCAACACATTTGGAAAAATATGTCGCCGGAAAATCCCCCAAGTAGTAACGCCCGAGAGTCGCGCCGAGTCGATAAATGGCTGGCTGCGCAGGGCCAGCACTTGGCCGCGAATAAGCCGCGCACTGCTCGGCCAGCTAAGCAGTAACATCGCCAAAATGAGTGGCAAAATGCCGTCCTCACCGGGACCAATCCCGAAGGCAATACGCAGTAAAATCATGAAAAGCAAGAACGGCAGTGCGACGACAAAATCCGCCGAGCGCATGGCAAATTGGTCAAATTTACCGCCAATATAGCCCGCCAAACCGCCAAAGATCGCACCGAAACTGATAAACAATAGCGGCGCCACAATCCCCACAAACAACGAGCTTCGCCCGCCAGCCATCAGCCTCGCCAGGATGTCGCGGCCCAAGGCATCGGTACCCAGAGGGTGAGCAGGCAATCTAAGGTACTCGGGATAAACCGTCGCAGAGGCAGGTATCAGTTCCTGCAACTGGGCTTCAAATACCGAAATTGCTGGCTCAGGGCGTGTCTCGGTTGAAAACAGCATCATCCCTGTGTCGGCATCGACCAGGGTGTAACGATAGATCTGACGCCGCAATTGCAATTCATCGGTATACGACCGGCCCCTACCCTGCCACAGCGGCAGGCCTTTACCCGATTGATGCTGTTTAGCTCGATAAAGACGAAAGCGCTCAACCGAGACCACCTCGGGCCAGGCGAGCTGCACCCGTTCGGTATTACTCTCCAGCACCGTCAAGCGGCTGACGTTACCAACTCCCTTTGTTGATATGGGGCCGACCACCCTTGCGTATATCCCCGATGTTGGTCCACTGGACACCTGCGACAACCATTGCTGGCTCGGATCCTGCTGCCACACTAACGGGCCAAGGAGCACAAAAAGCAGCATCGCCATCGCCGTGCCTGCGGCCGCTAATAAGCTGGGGCTCCACCGCCATGACGGGGGCGCCGCGCACTCTGCATCTGGAAGTACCGGCGGCTGCCACGGCGCAAAACGAAATACGGGAATGCGCATGTTAGCTGCGCCCCGCTGACAAACGGATGCGAGGGTCTATCAGACCGTAACTGATGTCGACAAGCACGACAATGACCACCAGAAAGGCGCCATAAAATACCGTGGTTCCCATAATGACGGTGTAGTCCAGCTGTTGCACGGCCTGCACGAAATAGCGTCCCAAGCCGGGTATGGCAAAAATCAGCTCAACCACAAACCCGCCCGTCGTTATCGCAGCAACCGCTGGACCGAGTTCAGTCACTACCGGTAACAGGGCATTGCGCAGCTGATAGCGAAAGAAGAGTGATACACCACTGATACCGCGCGCTCGCGCAGCCAATATATAGTCACTGCTTAGTACCTCGAGCATCGCCGCGCGGCTCAAGCGGCTTAAATATGCCAAAGTGCCCAGCCCCAGTACCAGAGCCGGGACCCAAACATGGCTGACACCTCCCCACCCCGCCACCGGCAACACCGTGCTCTCGGCCGCGGCGTTGAGCTTGACGATAATCAATTGAGCCAAACCGGCTATCACAAACCCCGGCACAGAAATCGCTGCAACCACCATGAACATTACTAACTTATCAGGCCACTGGCCGCGGTAATGCGCGGCGATGCTGCCTGCCAAAACCCCGCCCACTAACGCAATAGCAATGGCCGCAAGCCCCAAGGTTGCCGACACCGGAAAATGCTCCCGTATTATGTCGTTCACACGGCGATTTTCCTGAGTAAAGGAGATACCGAAGTCGCCGTTTATCATATAGCCCATGAAGGTGAAGTACTGCTGGCTGAGTGGCTTATCTAGCCCGTAACGCGCTTCCAACTGCGCGCGAACTGCCGGCGACATCGCTTTGTCCTGGATCAATGGGTCACCCGGAACTGCGTGCATGGCAAAGAACGTCGCCGTTGCAATAAACCAAACCGTTATCGCGCCCCATAGGAGCCGATGCAATACAAACTTGATCATCATTCAGGGCTCAATCCAGGCATCGCGAAAATTGGGGTCACCGCCAAACACTGAACGACGAACGCCCTTTAACTGAGGGTGCTGAACATACAGCATGGCATTCTCGTAGGTGGGCAAAATGGGGACATCATCAACCACCAAATCCTGCAGGGCAGCCATCGCGGCAAATCGTTGGGAAGCACTGGCGCTGCCTTGAGCAACGCGCACCAAGCGATCATATTCCGGGTGACTGTACCGACCACGATTATTGTCATTCCACGAGGCAAACAAATCGGCAAAGGTCATAATATCGTCGTAATCAGGCCCCCAGGCGGCAACCACTATGTCAAAATCGCCGCGGCGCATCTTTTCTATGCGCTGCTTGAATACCTGCTGATCAATACGCAGGTCCAGGCCCAGGCCGCGCTTGAGGAGGTACTGGTAGTACTCGGCCTCCTGTACAGCGCGAGGGCTGTCTCCGGCAAGCAGCATAAGCGGTGGGAAAGCCTCAAGGCCGAGCTCCCTTTTCGCTTGCGCCAGATACTGGCGCGCCATGGCCAAGTCTTGCCGCAGTCTCCTCACCGGATATTCCTGACGAAAAGCCTGTCGCTGGCCACGCACTGTGACCGGAAACAGGGAATACGCCGGCAGTACACCCGGCAGGCCGATCACTTTATTGACGAGTACATCTGGGTCCAACAGATACTGAATCGCCTTTCGGAAGTTTCTATTCGCTGTAATCCTGCCTGCGCGAAAATTAAACTCCAGAAAGAACAGCGAGCCACTGTGAAAATGCTGAATGTCATAGCCGCGCTTAACCGCCTCATCCAACAAGCCGGTATCTAAATTGGCGAGTGCAATCTGCCCATCTCGAAACAAATTAAACTGCGCACCAGGGTCTGCGGTGATATAGGGCATGTCGATGCGTGAGATCTGCAGCGACGACTTGTCCCAGTAATGCGGATTTTTCTCCAAGGTTAAATGCGCGCCGTGCACCCATTTGGTCAGGGTAAAAGGCCCGTTGTAGAGCATTTTGTCGGCGTCAGCGGCATAACGGCGCCCCCAGTGCTCTACAAGGTCCTGGCGCAGCGGCATATAACTCATGAAGGCCGTAAGGCTTAGGAAGTAGGGACAGGGCTGGGCAAACTCGACATGCAACTCGGTGCTGGAGACAGCCCGTACACCCAGTGAATCCGGCGGCGCAAGGCCTTCGTTTACGGCACGAGCACCTTTAATCGGATAAAAGATAAACGCATACTGGGAGGCGGTTTCCGGGCGCAGGGCATATTGCCATGCAAAAACAAAATCCTGAGCGGTAACCGCCTGGCCGTCACTCCACGTCGCATTCTCGCGCAGCCAAAACCGCGCCCCGTTTTCGTCGATTTGCCAACGTTCGGCCACCCCGCCCACCAGCTCACCGTTTTCGCCGTAGCGCAGCAGCCCCTCCATCATATGAGAGATAACGAAGCTCGCGATCGTATCTGTCGCTCTCGCACTGTGCAAAGTGGGCGGTTCAGTCGCGAGGGCCAGCGTAATACTTTTTGACTCTGGGTCGACGGCGCCAGCCTGCGCGGGCAGGCCTGGGAGTATCCCCACGACAGCAAATACAATCAGCATTACAGCCGACGCAATTTTGCCTGTTACAATACCTGTTGCCTCTCTCATAGCGTTTACAGGCCTGTCATTGAACGACCACAACAATCCTTATTATCTCCAACCTGCCGAGCTCAACTGGCAAGACGGTGTTCCCTGCGCCAGCGACTTCGGTGATGTATATTTTTCCCGCGATGATGGCAGCGCCGAAAGCCGCTATGTTTTTCTTGACGGCAACCAGCTGGCAGAACGCTGGAGAGCCCTAGATGCCAATAAACCCGGACGCTTTACCATCTGCGAAACCGGCTTTGGTACCGGCCTCAACTTTTTACTGGCCTGGCAATTATGGCAACAATGTGCGCCCGACTCTTGGACCCTGCACTATATTTCCTGCGAAAAGCACCCGCTGAACAGTGGCGACCTTGCCAAAGCCCATCAGCACTGGCCAAGCCTAGCGTCATTGGCGGCGATTCTACAGCACAATTATCCCCCTTTGATACCTGGACACCATCGCCGTTCACTCGGTGAGAGAGGGCCGCACATAGACCTGCTGTTTGGCGATATTGCCGACACCCTGCCCGCATTGATTGACAGTATTGGCAGTCACCCCGACTCGTCACCGCGCCCCGTTGACGCATGGTTTTTAGACGGCTTTGCCCCCTCTGCCAACCCGGGCATGTGGCAAGCGAGCCTTTTTGACGCCATGGCTCGCTTGAGCAAGCCCAATGCAAGCTTTGCGACCTTTACCGCTGCTGGCATAGTCAAACGTGGTCTGCGTGAGCGCGGTTTTACCGTGACCAAAGCCAAGGGCTTTGGCCGCAAACGCGACATGCTTGTCGGGCACTTTTCTGCCGCGCAGCCCGACACCGAGCCCGCTTTGCCGCCGAGCCCCCTGCCGTGGCATCAGCCTGCCGCGACCGCAAGCGTGCACTCAGTGGTGGTGGTTGGTGCCGGTTTAGCTGGCTGCACCACCGCCCGCGCACTGGCAGAACGAGGGCTCAGGGTCACCCTTATCGAGCGCCGCGCCAACCCTGCCGAGGAGGCATCCGGCAACCCCCAGGGTATGCTCTACACCAAATTATCGCCGGAACCCGGCTTGCTCAACGTGTTTACTCTGCACAGCTTCCTCTATGCGCTTCACCACTACCATCGTATTGCAAGCAATTCCGATGCCATTGATGGTGAGTTTTGTGGTGTTCTTCAACTCGCCAATTCGCCACGCGAGGCGGCGCTGTTTAAGCGCTTGCAGCAACAATTGGCCGAACACCACTGGCTGCAATTTGTGGATCGTGATCGAGCCTCTGCATTAAGCGGTATTGATATTCGCCAAGACGGTATCTTCTATCCCGCCGCGGGCTGGCTGTCGCCGCCGAGTGTTTGCAAAGAACGCATTGCTCACCCCAACATTGCGCTACTGACCAACAGTGAGGCACTGTCGCTGCTTGACCACGGAGACCACTGGCAGATCATTGGCAGCGGGCAACATCCAATTGCTGAGGGTGATGCCGTCGTTATTGCCAATAGCCACGACGCAACACAGTTTTCACAGAGCGCGTTCTTACCGCTGCGTAAAATTCGGGGTCAAATTAGTTATTTTCGACAGCAGGATGTTCAGACCCCACCCCGGTGCGTGGTGTGCCACAAAGGCTATGTCGCCCCTGAACATAAGCAACAACTCTGCATTGGCGCGAGCTTTGATCTTCACAACGCCAACAGTGAGGTAACGGCTGAGGACCACGCCTATAACCTCAACACACTCGCCGGCCTTAGTCCGAAGCTGCTAAAGCCCGGCAGCGAAGCGATTGGCGGCCGCGCCGCGCTGCGCTGCGCCAGCCCGGATTACGCGCCTATCGTTGGCGCCCTGCCCGATATTGAAGCCTTCGACAATGATTACGCCGCGTTGCGCAAAGATGCTCGCCGCGCCATCGATCAGCCCGGGCGCTATGTGCGCAATTGCTATGTGAATGTCGCCCACGGCTCGCGGGGCCTTACGTCGACCCCGCTCGCCGCCGAACTGCTTGCTGCCTATCTATGTAATGAGAGTCGGCCACTGCCCAAGCAGTTGTGCGAAAGTTTGTCGCCCGCACGTTTTATCATTCGTGACTTAATGCGCAGTAAACGCTAGGCTGCCCCCAACTACCAACACATGATAGGAGCCTGCGTGAGCGACTACACTGCCCTGGAAAAACGTCTGCGCGAACTCGAGGATATTTCAGCAATTTCCGCACTGAAATACCGCTACCTAAATGCCTGTGATGCCAAGCAACCCGAGGACGTTAGTAACTGCTTTGTTGCGGGAAAGATCGACATCGACTTCGGCCATATCGGGCGCTTTGACAGCCGTGAAGCCTTTGTAAACGTCTTTGAAGAACTTGGCTGCCACGCCCACATTATCGACATGCACCACGCCCAAAACCCCGTTATCCGCATCCTCTCGGAAGACCAGGCAACGGGGCACATCGGCCTGCGTTTTCTGAGCATCAACACCCAGGATAAAACGCGCATTCAGCTGTCTGGACACTACGACGATGAATACCAACGTGTCGATGGAGAGTGGAAGATATCAGCGAGCCGCTTCACCGTGGCGGCTGTTGAGATGATTGATTTCTCTGGTGATCACGCCCGCGTTACCTACACCGGAAGCACAATGCCCTCCTTATAGGATGTTCGTCTTGGAGAACAAAGCCTAGCGGCTCATTTAACAAACCAAGCCGCGGATGGATCGCGAGACAACTCAGCCCCTTGGGCCGTACCGGCAAACATGGGGCCTGAAAAGTCACAACGGCTAGGGCGACATTCATTCCAGTCGGTGACAATTTCGCGGTGGCTGAACTGCCACCGGCCGTCACAGTGAATATAACGGTCCAAGTACCGCCCACCCACCAGCAGCTCTTCATCGCCCGAGGCACCGGGGTAACGGTGGTAAGCCTGGCAATACACTTCGCCCTCGGCGCGATCGCCGTCAACCACAATCAGGTGATTCGTTACCGCGTGCGCCGTCAAAGTCATCTGGGATAATTGCTCTGGCAACCACTGAAAATAATCACTCGCTGCGCCGCGGAACATGGCCCCGTGGTCTTCAGTAGCATCAGGGTGATAGAGCTCTGCCAATGCGGCGTAGTCTTTGCGGTCGATGGCCCGGCAGTAGCGCAGTACCAAGTCGCGAATGGCTTCCTTCGCTGACAAGTGCCAGAGAATATCGTCGTTGTTCATCGCCCTGAGTGCCCTCCAAATCCTTGCTTAGCCACGGTGCCCGTCATCTGCACGTCAGTGGTGCGCGGCTACCAGCGAAATGGCATAGTAGGAGATTCTGCAAACACATTGAATGCTGACAATAGTGATGTACCACTTACACACGCTTATCGCTCTTGTGGTCGTCGCACTGCCACTGCGCGCGGCTGCTAATACGCTTCCTTACGACGTTGTGGGGCACTACCCTCATTCAACAGCGCTCTTCACCCAGGGGCTGGAACTGTTTCACGGCCAGCTTTTTGAGAGCAGCGGTCTATATGGCCACTCGAAAGTGATTGCACGCCCCTTTCCAGAAGGGAGTACTGCCCCAGAAGGGAGTACTCCCCCTGAAGAAAGCACTGAAACCCTGCGGGGCGTCACCCTGGACAAATCGCTATTCGCAGAGGGCTTAACCTTCCACAGAGGCAGACTTTACCTGCTCACATGGCGCGCTGGCCAATTACTGGAGATAGACCCCGAGCGGTTTGCGCTACTGCGCCGTCACGCATACAAGGGTCAGGGTTGGGGTATTTGCTATCACTCGCGCCGCGACTTATTTGCAATGTCTGACGGCAGCGACGAAATACAATGGCGCCGAACCAGCGACTTCTCATTGGTGGACACCCTCACCATTACCGGAGCCGGTAACTATCAGCACCTCAACGAATTGGAGTGCCATGGCGACTATATCCTCGCCAACCAATGGAAGCAGCCCTACCTCCTTGTCATTGATGCGCGCTCAGGCGAAGTCGTTTCACAACTAGACTTGAGTGCACTCATTCCAGAGGGCCTCCATCAGGAAGCGGTGCTCAACGGTATCGCCTATGATGCCCGCGACGATACCTGGCTGGTGACTGGTAAACTCTGGCCCAAAATCTACCGAATTCGCTTTACGCTTCCAGTATTGGAGACGGCAAAAAGCGCCGCAAAAGCCGG
Source organism: uncultured Spongiibacter sp. (assembly GCF_964011655.1). Lineage (NCBI taxonomy): Bacteria > Pseudomonadati > Pseudomonadota > Gammaproteobacteria > Cellvibrionales > Spongiibacteraceae > Spongiibacter > uncultured Spongiibacter sp. Next base: position 23,292 of record NZ_CAXGPO010000041.1, read on the forward strand.
CTAAAAATGCTAGTCTCCCTGAAACGTTTAATCGCTCAAGACAGGATTCTATGACTGCTACCCAACCACGTGCCGCCCACCCTGCTTTTGAATTGCTCAGCAGTAAATCAATCGACGCACTCGGCGTCACCCTTTGCGAATACCGGCACATAGAAACCGGCGCCAGCCACTACCATATTGACGCTGACAATAAAGAAAATGTGTTCCTTGTGGCACTGCGCACCGTCCCTAACGATTCGAAGGGCGTCGCTCATATCCTGGAACACACGGCGCTGTGTGGCAGCGAAAAATACCCGGTGCGCGACCCGTTTTTTATGATGATTCGTCGCTCGCTGAACAGCTTTATGAATGCGTTTACCAGTTCCGACTGGACAGCCTACCCCTTTGCCAGCAGCAACCGGAAAGACTTTGATAACCTGTTACAGGTGTATTTAGATGCCGTTTTCTTCTCACGCCTGCACCCCTTAGATTTCGCCCAAGAGGGTCATCGGTTAGAGTTTAGCGAACGCGGCAATCCCGACTCCGCACTTCAATTTAAAGGTGTGGTTTTCAATGAAATGAAGGGGGCCATGAGCTCGATACCAAGCAGGCTCTGGCACACGCTGTGTAAGTATTTATTTCCCACCGCCACCTATCACCACAACAGCGGCGGCGACCCGGAGGCCATTCCAGACCTCAGCTACGAAGAGCTAAAGGGCTTTTACGAAAGCCATTACCACCCCAGCAACGCCATTTTTATGACCTACGGCGATATTTCTGCCGCCGAGCACCAAGCACGCTTTGAAGAATTGGCCCTCAAGCGCTTTACCGCCCTGGATAAGCACATTGCAGTGGCGGATGAAAAACGCTACCACGCCCCAATTCGCGTGCAAGAGTCCTACCCGCTGCCAGCGGCGGAAGACCCCAAGGGTAAGACCCATATCGTGTTGTCCTGGCTACTGGGCAATAGTACCGACCTTGATAGCCTGCTAGAGGCGCAACTTCTTGCCGGAATATTATTGGATAACAGCTCCAGTCCACTGCTGCATGCGCTTGAAACCAGCGACCTGGGGAGCTCCCCCTCGCCGATGTGTGGTTTAGAGGACTCAATGCGTGAGATGGTGTTTGCCTGCGGACTGGAAGGCAGTGAGGTCGAGCACCGCGATGCCGTAGAGGCCTTGGTGCTCGACACCCTCCGCGGCTTGGTCAAGGAGGGCGTCGACACCGACAAAGTTGAATCAGTCCTTCACCAGCTGGAGCTACAACAACGAGAGATCAGTGGCGACGGCTACCCCTATGGCCTGCAACTGATTTTGAATAGTTTGGGAGCGGCCACCCACCGCGGCAACCCCGTTGATGTCTTGGACCTAGACCCAGCGCTTGCGCGCCTGCGTGAGAAAATCGCTGATGCGGATTATCTTCCCCGCTTGCTGCAGCAGCTAATTGATAACCCTCATCGCGTCACCCTGGTTTTCAGTCCTGACCAACAGTATCAACAGCGCGCCGAAGACGCTGAACAACACCGGTTAGCCACAATCCAAGCCTCGCTCAGCGACGCAGAGAAGCAGGCGATTATCGATCAGGCAGAAGCCTTGGCTGAGCGACAAACCCTGCAAGAAGACGAGAGCATCTTGCCCCGAGTCGGCTTGGCAGATGTCGCCCAAGACCTCCCCGAGCTGCCCTATACCGACGCACATTTCGGCAACCTGCCCTACTGCTATTACAACCGCGGCACCAATGGTTTGATTTACCAGCAGTTGTTAATCGAAATGCCGCATCTCAGCGATGACGAGCTCGGCTTACTCCCCCTCTACACCCAAACCGTCACCGAGCTCGGCCTGGGCGAGCGCAGCTACATAGAGGTGCAAGCCCACCAAGCCGCTATTTGTGGCGGCATCTCGGCTTACACCAGTATGCGCGGCGGCATAAACGATGAACAGCAGCAGCAGGCGTACTTAGTACTGTCGTCGAAGGCCTTGCTACGTAATTGCCAGGCGCAAGCAACGCTCATGCGCGACACACTGGAGCAGGTACGCTTTGACGAACATGAACGAATCTACGATATGCTCGCCCACATGAAGGCGCGACGAGAGTCTTCAATCACCGGAAACGGGCACGCGCTGGCCATGGCAGCGGCCTCTTCGGGGATGAGCCCCGTTGCAAGAATTAGTCAAAAGATGTCCGGTTTAGATGGCATTCTGCAGCTTCGACAGCTGAGCGATGCGGCTGAGACAGCGAGCGGCAAAGCCGCCTTGGCTGAGGGATTAGCGGCCATTCACCAGAAAGTGCTCTCTGCCAACCGGCAGCTGTTGGTCGTTGCTGAAGAACAGGGGTTCAATGCTCATCGCTCAGCGCTGGCATCGGTTTGGGATAATTTCCAGGGCGATGGCAACGCGCTATTGCACACCGACACCTGCCGTGAAGCACGCCGTGAATTTTGGTCTGCTAACTCCCAGGTCAACTTCTGCGCCAGCGCCTACCCCACCGTTCCCTCGGGCCATCCGGACGCCGCGATATTGAGCGTGCTGGCTGTGTATCTTCGCAACGGCATCTTGCATCGCAGCATTCGCGAACAGGGCGGCGCCTATGGCGGCGGCGCATCGCAAGACTCCAATATTGCGGCCTTCCGCTTTTATTCCTACCGCGACCCACGCTTGCAAGAAACGCTAAACGATTTCAGCCAAGCCATTGATTGGATGCTGGACACACCTGTGAGCAGCGACGCCCTGGAGCAAGCGATACTGGGCGTTGTCAGCAATATCGACAAACCCGGCTCGCCCGCCGGCGAGGCAAAGCGGGAGCGTCACAGCCGTATTTTTGGCCGC
>NZ_CAXGPO010000042.1:0-25836 GCF_964011655.1 uncultured Spongiibacter sp.
ATGTAGTACAGGTTGGGGTACTTGAGCATGAGCTTCCACGCCAGTTTTTCCCAGGGCTCGGCGCCGTGACGCATGACCACTTTCAGCTCGGGGAAGAACCAGCAAATTTCGTCCAGCAGCTCCACTTTTTGCGGAGCCATGGGCAGACGCGGCCCGGGCACGCCCACACAGGGACAGAACGGAATATCCAGCTCTACCAGTTTGGCGTAGATCGGATACCATTTTTTGTCGTTGTAAGGCACTTGCGGACACAGGCCCGAGGCGAAGCCCGTAACGGCCTTAATGCCGTACTCTTCGTGCAGCCGCACGATTTTACGCACTTCTTCCATGCCATTGTTGGGGTTGGCTTCGTAGCTGCAAATAAAGCGGTCGGGGTGACGGCGCAGCGCTTCCTTGGCGACTTCGTTGTGATCGTCAATGCCGGTCATGGCAATTTCGATATTGTGCTTGTCCATCTGTTCGATGGTGTAAGCGATGTAATCTTCTTTTTTGCCGGTATCCGGAATGTCTTTAAACATGTACTGAGCGGGCATCTTGAACAGATTGCGGCTCTCTTCGTCCATCAGCAGTGGCTTCATGAACTCGTACCACTGGCTATTGTCTTCGCCGGGCACACTCAGCATCAGGTCGACTACCTTAACGTCACTGGGCATTGGCATGGCATGGCTCCTTGTTTTCGTTGTGTGCACACATTCTCGGGGCAAGGCATCATCGCCTCAATAGCATTAGACGCCAGCGCATGGACAAAATCGGTCAATTACCCGTGGCCAGCGCCTCACGTAACGCCGTCGCGTTATCAGCCAATTGCTGTGGGTCACCCTGGGCGCGACCGTGTATTTGAATGCTTTGCCCCGGATACGCGGGAATCAAATGCATGTGGTAATGAAAAACGGTTTGCCCGGCAGCGGCGCCGTTTAGCTGATGAACACCAATGCCATCTGCTTGGCAGTGCGCCTTTAAAATGGGCGCAAGGCGTCCAGCGAACTGGTTTACTGCCGCCAGCAAAGTGTCTGACATGGTAAAAATGTCATCGTGGTGCTCATGCGGAATTATCAAGCAGTGGCCATTACTGGCCGGTGCGATATCCATAAAACACAGTAACTGATCATCGCGATACACTTCGTGACAGGGAAGTTGGCCCGCAACAATTTGGCAAAAAATACAATCGCTCATTTCTATACCTCCATCGGGCCATCATCGGGCTGATGCGGGCAGCGCGAGTAAGGGCTGCCATCCGGGTCTAAACTGCTGTAGCGATAAACGCCTTGCTCGTCGAGATGACGCTGTAAGCGCCCCTGGTAATACAAGTAATGCAGGTGGGCAATGGACTCACCGAGGGCCAGCGTTAATTGGCTCATCTCGACCTTGCGCGCGAACAAAACATCGAAAAGCTCAATGGCACATTTGGGCTGTTCACAGGCCTTCTCAACAGCTGCTAAGTGCCCTTTGTGATGATCAATCAAATATTCTAGGCGGTAATGCACACCATAGAACGGCGCGTTGTGGGCGGGCATCACCAAGGTGTCGGCAGGTAATGCTTCACGAAAGCGCGTGAGGGCGGCAAACCAGTCCGCAAGGGGGTTGGCCTCTGGCTCGCTGGGCATCACGCTAACATTTGACGTGATGCGCGGAATAATTTGGTCGCCGGAAAGCAACAGTTTATCGTCGGCAGAAAACAGGCTGACATGCTCCGGCGAATGCCCACTGCCTGTCATTACCTGCCATCGTCGGCCACCAATCTTCAGCGTTTGACCGTCTCTCAGGCGCTGGTAGGCCTTGGGCATTGGCTCAACGATATTGCCGAAGCCGCGGAATTTATTGCGCATTTTCTCGATGACGTCCGCGGGAATGCCGGCGTTCTGAAAATAGCGCTCAGTGGTCCATTCCAGATCACCCTGCCCCATCGAGCTAAACACGCGCGAGCTGATATATTCGCCAAAGCTCATATACAGGGGCACGCGGTGCTCGCGGCAAAGCCAACCCGCCTGACCAATATGATCGGGGTGCATATGGGTACAGATAACCCCCTTGAGCGGCTTGCCCGCCATCGGGCCGTCGAACAATAACTGCCAGCGCTCCTGGGTATCCCCTGTTTTCATGCCAGTATCGACGATATACCAACCGTCGCTGTCGTCCAGCACATATAAATTAATGTGATCCAAGGCCATGGGCAGCGCCATCTGCAACCAAAAGACGCCGGGCGCAACTTCAATCCACTCCCCTTTAGCAGGCGCTTGGGAGAACGGATAACGAATAGGGTTTTGGGATTCGGAACTCATAGATACGGTCCATCGTTGCCGTGAAGAGAGGCAAAAACACCAGTTTGGCAGAAGATTGGCGAAGATGCAGCTAAACACGCCGCCAAAGCGGCGGCGGTTTAATTAGCCTTTATCAGTTCACTGCAGACTTAGCTCAAACGCAAAGGAAGCTCGCGCAGACGTTGCCCGGTCGCCGCAAAAATGGCATTGGCCAGCGCCGGTGCCACGGGTGGCGTACCTGGCTCACCGACGCCGCTGGGCGGGTTGGTACTCGGCAGAATATGAACGTCAATTTCTGGGGATTCGTTAATCCGCAGCAACTGATAATCGTGGAAGTTACTCTGCTGGACAGCGCCGTCCTCAAGAGTGATTTCGCCTTTCAAGGCCGCCGTCAAACCAAAGTTAATGCCACTTTGCATTTGCCCGACGACAATATCCGGGTTAATCACTTGGCCGCAGTCAACAACACACGTCACCTTGTGCACCCGAATGCGCCCACCGTCAGCTGACACATTCACCACTTCTGCCACCACACTGCCAAAGGATTCATGCACCGCTAAGCCCTGATACTGACCGGCAGGCGGGTTACCCCAATCAGCCAGTTCAGCGGCCTTGCTCAACACCGCAAAGTGGCGAGACTCCGGATCCATATTGGCCAGACGAAAATCCAGCGGATTTTTGTTGGTTTGGTGAGCCAGTTCGTCGATAAAGCCTTCCATAAAGAACGCATTCTGCGAATGGCCCACTGAGCGCCAGTAACCCAGCGGCGCAGACACGTCCTGCATCACGTAGTTACTGCGCTTGTAGGCAAAATTATACGGAGTATGAATCAAGCCTTCACTGGCTGAGGGGTCTGACCCAGCCGCCATGTCACCAATGCCATCGTGAATACCTGAGGGTAGCCAGCGAGGCAACAAACTGCGGGTCATTAGCGGTAAAAACTGGCCAAAGATACTCGGTGCGACCGCTTTAATCTGCATGCTACTAATGCTGTCACCGTCGATGGTCGCCGCCATCAGCGCCGTCGCGTCAGGCCGATAGAAGTCGTGGCGAGTGTCGTCTTCACGACTCCATACCAACCTGACCGGCTTGCCAGAAAGTTGGGCAATACGCGCTGCTTCAACCACATAGTCATTTTGAATGCGTCGCCCAAAGCCACCACCTAAAAAGTGGTTATGCAGACGAATCCGCGAACGCTCGATCCCGGTGGCACGTTCTACCGCATCAAGTGCCAACTGCACACCCTGCATACCAGACCAGATTTCTATGCCATCGTCACTGGCAACGGCCAGCGCATTCATCGGCTCCATCGTAGCGTGTGCCAGGAGTGGCACGTCGTAGAAAGCTTCAAAGCGCTCCCCTACCGCGGCACTTGCCTCACCGACCTCTTCAACTTGTTTGCCTTCTTCAGTCTTTGCCAGTTCGTGCCGCTGGGCGCGCAGTGCTCGACTACTCACACCAGCCAGCGGCCCCTTGTTCCACTCAACGCTGATTTTGTTTGCCGTCTGGCGCGCTTGCCAATAATTACCGGCCAATACCGCCACGGCACCGTCGACTTCAAGCACCTGCTCAACACCGGGGCTGGCCAGCGCAGCGCTGGCATCAAAGCTTTTTAAGCTGCCGCCAAAATGTGGACAGCGCACCAGCACGGCGCTCAGCGCGCCAGGATACTGGGCATCAAGACCGAAGTCGGCCTGCCCTGTCACTTTTGCCCGAGCATCTAAGCGCGCATTGTGCTTGCCAATAAAACGGTAGTCGCGCGCGGCTTTGAGCGGCACCTCCTCGGGTAATTCTTGTTGACGAGCCCGATCAATCAGGCTGGCCGGCTTAACCTCTAAATCACCGATATAAACATTTCCATCGCGCAACATCACTGTCGCAATATCCACGCCCGCCTGCTCCGCCGCGGCGCTGCGCAGCAAATACGCAAGGCTGGCGGCAGCTTTACGCAAGGGCTCAAAACTGGTGCGAATCGATGAGCTGCCACCGGTAAGCATTACGTAGAAATCGGGGTCGATAAAATCCGGATGGAATTGAGCTTGTTCGATATGCAGCATGCTTGGCGGCATGTTCAGCTCTTCGGCGGCCATCGTCGCCATTCCTGTGTAGGTTCCCTGACCCATTTCCGATTTGTGCAGCTGCAAGGTTATCTGCCCGTCGGGGCTCAGCTGCAAAAACGCATTGGGTTGAAGGTCTGCTGACGCGGCATGCGGCAGCGGCGTTGGCCCACAACCGGTGAGATTAACGCCCAGAACCAGGGACCCGCCGACGGCGGCACTACCTTGGATAAAACGGCGACGACGAATACTCATGACGCCACCTCCGCTTTATTTGCCTGGGGGTCATAATGTTGCACGCCCGCTGCTGCAGCGTGAATCGCCGCGCGAATTTTTGAATACGTACCGCAGCGGCAGATATTACCGGACATGGCCGCATCGATATCGGCATCGCTCGGTTGCGGATTGCTTTCCAACAAGGCCACCGCCGACATAATTTGACCGGACTGGCAATATCCACACTGGGGAACATTGTGCTCGATCCAGGCTTCCTGAACCGGGTGGAGGCCACCCTGCTCGTCAACCAAGCCTTCAATCGTGGTGATTGCCTGGCCTACGGCCCCCTGAACAGGGAAGCTACAGCTGCGAATAGGGTTGCCGTTTAAGTGCACCGTGCATGCGCCGCACAGCCCCATGCCGCAACCGAACTTGGTGCCGGTCATTGCCAGCTCGTCGCGAATGACCCATAACAGCGGTGTGCTCGGGTCAACATCAAGTTCAACGGCCTTACCGTTTAGCGTAAATGCCAGACTGGTCATATTTTCTCCGTACTAGATCTGCATGCTCAGCAGCGAGCATACGACTATTTTTTATAAACGACGATTATGGAGAAAAGATGCTGACAACCCCATTACAGCTTGTTCATAATTCGCAGAACATGCGGCGAAAATGCATTATTATCGGGTTACATGGCCGTAACTTGCTAGAAGCTCATCACCACATCCAGCGACAGCACATCGGCTGCTGAGTCGAAGGAGCGGCGGTCGTCTTCCAGAGGATAGTAATCATAGGAAAGCGATACCGCAGCGGCGGGCGAGATCGCCATCATAAAGCCAACGCCCACGTAGGGATCGCTACCCTCAAGGGTGAATTGGCCGCGGCGATCGCTGTCGTCCACCCAGCCCTCCATTGTCCAGCCATACATCCCCGCTCGGAAAAAGGCCGACGCCGGTTCTGACATTGGCGTATGAAAGCGCACACCAAAAAACGCGCCGTCTACGTCGCCATCGATCGCAACCGGCCCGGGCGCATAGCCATTATTTAACACCTGACTGCCGTCGGATTGCGCTCTGGCGCTGAGCTCGCCTAAGTGCGCGTAACCCAGCTCCAGCGACAGCGCCTCACTGAGCACAATCCCAAATCCAAAACGCCCAGCGGTAGACTGGTTATCCACCTCGATATCTCTCAGTGAGCCGTCGCCAAAACTGTAGCGAATATCACCGGCATCGGTGGTGAACTCAGAGGCTCCCAGGCCTCCGAATAAATAAAAATTAGGGGAGCGGCTATAGGAAGAATAATGCCCGCCAGCGTGGCCGGCCATCGCAACACCTGAGGTAGTAGAAAGTAAAAGCGCCCAGCCCATCAGTTGTGGCTTCATTGCAGTACTCCAAGAGTGAACAGTGAAGCCAGTGTGGCGCGCTCAGCCTGAATCGAGCCTGAATAACGACCTTAGCTAGTGGCGCCGTTTTGCAATTTCCACAATGCGCTCACGTAAATCGACTTGCGCTTCCAGCCTGCGCAGCAACCAGTAGCCACCACTGAGAGAACGAGCGACGAAGGCCAGGTCAGGAACCGGCTTAAATTGCCCCCATACCGGCAGTGCGCGCCGCGCGATCGCCCGGGCGTCGGTAATAAAACTCGGATCTGCAAAATCGAATGGTGGCTCGACAATCATCCGCTCATGCAAAAATTCGGTGCTTTCCGTGTATGCGCGCTCCAGGCCAGCAGAGGGCTGACGGCCCGGCTTGGCCAAACTTCCCATCTCACCCAGCGATTGATGCAGCGCCGCCATATTGCGCTCAACCACCGCACGCACTTGCTCGGCGATCAGCCGTTGGTCTTTGCCATTAACGCGCTTCACGCAACCAAAATCGAAAACAACAATGCTGCCGTCTTTGCGGAAACTGTAGTTACCAGGGTGCGGATCGGCGTGGACAATACCATGATCAAATATCTGCGCCACCATCCAGTCGACATAGCGCTCACCAATGCGATCGCGCACAGCCTGAGGCCAGCGTTGCGCCACCTCAATGCCGCTACCGCTGACAAACTCCGTTACCACCACCGATGGACTGCAGAGCTCAGTGACGACGTCGGGAACGATGATGCCATCGCGATTTGGCAAGCCGGCAAAAATTTCTAAATGTTCTCGCTCGCGCTGGTAATCCATCTCCTCGGCCATCCGCTCGCGAACCTCTTCCAGCACGGCCTTCAGGCTGGCGCCATCAAAGGGCAAAATGCCCGCCATGCGCAGCATTCTGCCTAGGTTATTAATATCAGCGTCCATCGCCGCAGCAACACCAGGGTAGCGTACTTTTACTGCCACTTTTCGCCCGTCACGAAGTGTTGCCACATGCACCTGACCAATCGAGGCACTGGCCAGTGGCGCGTGTTCAATCTCTGCAATCAGTTGCCACTGATGTGCTGACCACTGTCCATCAAGTACTTCCCGGATGCGCTCCCAGGGCAACGGCGCGGCATCGGCCTGCAGCCGTGCCAACTGCTTAGACAACTCCGGGGGCAGCACATCGTGATACTGGGATGCTAGCTGGCCAAGTTTCATTGCCGCACCTTTAAGCTCCCCCAGGGTTTCGTACCAGTCGCCTCCTACTCGCGCCCAGTGTGCCCCCGCATCTGATCGGGTAACGGTGCGCAAAATGCCGCGCCCTAAGGTACGCGCCCCCGCCGCCAGGATGCGCCGCCCGCGCTTTGTAGAATTCGGCAATGCCATTTCCCTCCGATATAGGTTGGCGATATCCCGACGCCGATAAAATTCACCCGCCACGGCGGTGATCACATCACTACTGCGCCGTTTGTTACGGTATACGATGTTACAGCGCGTATTTGGATTACGGTTTATTTAGTCGCCCCACAGTCGCGCGGCTGCATTCCCGCCCGCCCCGGTCTATCACTGTGCACCCGTACAGTACAAAATGTATGATGAGCGAAGACCGATCGACGCAGTATCGCCAGTCGCTTTCCTCTAACTGCTAAGGCCCCTGCTTCATTCACAAACACCCTCTATGAAAACAGCGCCCCCGGATAAACGCCATCACAACGCAGAAATTCAGCGCGCCTCGCTGAACGATCCGCTGTACTACCTGGCGAATCTGGAAACGGTTATTCACTGGGTACGCAGCCACCACAGTGACCTATTGGAGACGGCAGAACGATCGATACTCGACCAGTTTATCGCGCTACCGAAGCACAGCCGCGCATTACTCGCCAGACTAAGCATGCGCAGTGGCACACTATTTCGTGGCGACGCGCTGCGCTATCGAGAGATTCCGTCTATCGATGACGCGCTACGGCCACTGGTCGACGCTGGCTGGGTGGCGCTAAACCCGACATTAACGGCCAACGACGTTCACAAGCTGTGCCGCCGAGCGGAATTACTGCAATTACTGACCAGCCGCGGCGTTGACTGCCCACGAACACTGCGCAAAAGCGAGATGCTGGCGCCGCTGCAAACCCTGGTTGCCAATCACTCCGCACAAACCATGCAGCAGTGGTGGCCCGAGGGCGCTATTAACACGATCAGCCTACTTCGCGACGCGCTATTGCAGCGAATTCGATTGATGTTCTTCGGCAATCTCTACCAAGACTGGTCGGAATTTGTGCTCGCCGAGCTGGGCTATCAGCGCTACGAGGCAGTGAGTTTCACGCCACAATCGCGCGCGTTTTCAGACCGCAATGACGTCGACGATTACCTCGACATCTACCACTGTCAAACAGCCCTGGCAGAGGGCGTTCCCGTCAATGAGCTTCAGGTGCCTGGCCCCAGCACAAATAACTGGCTGGAACACCGCCGACAAAAACTACTCTTTCAGCTCGCCCATCACGCTGAGCGCTGCGGTGATATCGATACCGCACTACAGCTCTACCGCGACAACCCCTTAGAAGAAGCACTGGTCAGGCAGTTTCGCGTGTTGGAAAAATCCACACCCTTACCCGAGCAACTGCTGCCGCGTTTGGATGCGTCACTTCACAACGTGCAGCGCCCGGAAACTCGACTGCACTTACAACGGATTCAGCATCGCCTTCGGCGCAAGGCCGGTCAGTCCAGCCCGGTCCGGCGCGTGCAGCCCGGTCCGGCGCGTGCAGCCTATTCCCAGCCAGACCCTGCTATTACGTAAATCTGAACACAGCGTGGAAATTGCAACGCTAACCGCGCTAACCGAAAATAGCGCGCTTACCGGCTTCTATAGCGAAAACACCTTATTCACTGGGCTTTTTGGATTGCTGTTCTGGCCGGTGTTATTTGAACCACTGCCCGGCGCCTTCTTTCATCCTTTTCAGGCCGGCCCCGCCGACTTATTTCGAGCCGATTTTGTCACTCGCCGGCAAACACTAATCGACCAGCGTTTACGCTTACTCGAAACCAAGGCCTATCAGCAGGAAATATGGAAAATCTGGCAGGCCAAGCACGGCGTTTCCTGCGCATTGATACACTGGCCGGCAATGAGCGAAGCGCTGGTCCAAGCGGCGCTACGCTGTATTCCTGCCGAGCATTTGCGCATCGTTTTCCGCCACCTACTCAGCGATCTTCGCCACCACCGGCGCGGTATGCCGGATCTGGTGATATTCGATACCGCCCAATGCCGCTATCAACTGATTGAAGTCAAAGGCCCCGGCGACCGCCTGCAAGACCATCAGCGCCTGTGGATTGAAACCATGCTTCAGGCCGGTTTGCCCGTATCCGTTGCAGAAGTCGATTGGGAGAGCAAATCATGATTGAGGTATCGGTGCGCAACCTCTGCGAATTTGCCGCGCGAAGCGGCAGCCTGGAATTTCGCTACACCCCCGCACCGAGCGCCGATGAGGGCATTATCGGCCACCTCACCGTTCAACAACGCCGTCCCGATCCCTATGTCGCGGAATACCGGTTAACCGGAGAGTGCGAGGGCATTGCGATAAGCGGGCGCGTAGACGGCTACTACGCGAACCCCGACAAATGCTATCTGGAAGAAATTAAAACGCATCGGGGAAATATCAACCGCATTGGACCCGGGCGGCGAGCCTTACACTGGGCGCAGCTAAAAGTGTACGGCGCTCTACTGTGCATGCGCGACAAACGCGACAATATCGACCTACGGCTCACCTACTTTGAAGTCCGCGACGAACAGGAAACGCAGGACACGCAAACCTTCGAGGCCGCGTCACTGACCCAGTTTTTAACCATACTTTGCGACCGCTATCGGCACTGGGCGGAAAGTGAAACCGGACACCGCCACGCGCGGGACGAGGCCCTCACGGCACTGCGTTTCCCCTACCCGGACTTTCGCACCGGCCAACGGGCACTGTCCGAAAACGTTTATAAGGCCGCAAGGCGCGACACGCCACTGTTACTCCAAGCCCCGACCGGCATCGGAAAAACCGTTGGTGTTTTATTCCCGGCGCTAAAGGCTATGCCAGCCAGCGACCTCGATCGCGTGTTTTTTCTAAGTAATCGCAACACCGGGCGCCAGCTCGGCTTAGATGGCCTTCGCAGCATCCTCGACCACCAAGACACCACAGTGCCCCTGCGATTCGTGGAGCTCTCTGCCAAAGAAGCCAGCTGTGACCATCCAGACAAAGCCTGTCACGGCGATTCCTGCCCCCTGGCCAATGGTTTTTTCGACAGGCTTAGCGCAGCGCGCCAGCAGGCGACCCAGACGCGCTGTCTCGACCAAACAACGCTGCGCCAGATTGCCGCGGAGCACGACATTTGCCGCTACTTTCTCGCCCAGGAAATGGCGCGCTGGTCAGATATTGTGGTGGGCGATGTGAATCATTATTTCGATCAATTCGCCCTCCTATACAGCTTGGCCCAGCAACATCTGTGGCGAGTAATGCCGGTGGTCGACGAAGCCCACAACCTTATCGACCGGGCCCGCGGCATGTACAGCATGGAGCTTTCCGAGGCCGAGTTACTTTACACCGTGCGCAAGGTTCCGGCACCGCTACTCAAACCGCTCTCTGAGCTGGAAACCGCCTGGGCCGCGTTGATTCGCCCCTATCTTGAGGACAGCGAGTTCGAACTTCACCACCAATACTATCTCGACGAGGTGCCAGAGGCGCTCAATAGCGCGCTGTACAGCGTCATTGCCGCCATTACCGACTACCTCACTGACCACCCGGCCGCCGCCGATGTACAGCAGGTACTATTCACCGCCCTCGCCTTTCTGCGCCTGGCTGAAAGCTTTGCAGACCACTCCCTGTGTACGCTCAGCTTTGAAACCGTAAGTGGTAGTCTTCAAGCCAAGCCGGGAAGTGGCAAACTGTGTATCGACAACCTCATTCCCGCCGACCATTTGCGGCCTCGCTTTGACGCCGCCGCCTGCACCGTGTTGTTCTCCGCCACCCTGTCCCCTCCTAAGTACCACCAAGACCTGCTGGGACTGCCCGCCGATACGGTTTTTAAGGATGTGGAGAGCCCATTTTCTCGCGAGCAAATAGACCTGAGACTCATCACCTCAATCAACACGCGTCAGCAGCAGCGCCAGCACTCACTCGCGCCAATTTGCGACCGTATCGTGCAACAAATGACCGCAATCCCTGGCAACTACCTGGTGTATGTCAGCAGTTTTGACTACCTAAACGCCCTGTTTGAATACCTTCGGGAGCACGCCCCCACATTGCGGCTATTGCGCCAACGCCCAGGCATGCCTCCCACTGAAAGAGACAGTTTTATCACTGAAGCCGGCGATGCCACCCCCAGTGTCGGGTTCGCGGTATTAGGCGGGGTATTTGGCGAGGGCATAGATTTGCCAGGAGAACGGTTGATCGGCGTGTTTGTTGCCACCCTCGGCCTTCCTCCCCACAACGACTTGTACGAAGTTCTCCGGCAACGGCTTGAAGCGCGCTACGGCCGCGGCTATGACTACACCTACCTCTACCCCGGCATACAAAAAGTGGTACAAGCGGCAGGGAGATTAATTCGCACCGAGGAGGATCGCGGCGTTATCGAGTTAATCGATGATCGCTTTAGCCGGCCCGCAGTCCGGGCACTACTGCCCAAGTGGTGGGGCCTGCGTTAACCGCCATGAATACTATGGTGTGAAAGAATTGGGAAAGACCTTCAGCCGGGCATTATTGAGTTGGGGATCAACCGCCCTGGCCAACAGCGGAACACTTGCGCCAGACACAGCCGCCAGCACGTCTTGTGGCGCGAGCCGGTGATCGAGCCAGTAGTTTATCTGCTCGCCCGACAGCATCACCGGCATACGCGGGTGGTAGCGGGTAAAATTGCTATCGGCAGGCTGCGTGAGCACTGATACCGACAGTAATTCCCCGCCCCACTCCTCCCAGATAGCCGCTAGCGCCAGCGGCGTTGGGTCACCGGTAAAATAATAGGGCTGCTTCTTACCCGCTACCGTCTGCCATTCCATGAATGCTGACGCCGGAACAATCCCACGCCGGTATTTGAGCGGCCCCTTGTAGGCCCTGCTCGTTTGTACCGACTCGATTCGGGCGTTGAACATCGCAAACTTCGTGCTTGGCCCGTCTGACCAACTTGGCACCAACCACCAACGCATAGGGCTGATCGTCAACTGTCCCTCTAGAAAATGCACAACCGGCACTGCCTCAGTAGGTGCCACATTGGGCAACTACGGCATTTGAAAGTCATTAAACCCCAGTGTTCTGATTAACATTTCAACCGACGCACTGTGTTCAAAAAACAAGCGACCACACATTAGAGGCTACCCAAACAACACGGCCGCGCTCAGCCAAGCACAGCCGCAATTCTTAAAACACGCTTGTTGTAATCGACAACAAGCCAGAGCGTTACTCTTCGCAACCCTACATTGACGGCAACTTACAGCGCTAGCGTTAAGTCCGACTTTGGCCTCGCTGAGCAAAGTAGGATTTTGTTTTTGCCTCCCGGCGGTTGAACGTCGTCGGGATAGCGGACCTCGCCGGAAAGCAAGGTACACTCGCAAGCCTGGCAGGCGCCGTAGCGACAGCCTGAATTGGCATCAATGCCCTGCTCTTCGGCAAAACTAAGCAAGCTCTCCTGTGCAGGGTTCCAGTTTACCGTTTGCTCGCTCTGGCTAAAGTGGATGCGATACGCGGTTTGGTCACCGTCATCGACGCCAAGGCTAGCACCGAAACTCTCGAAGTGCAGGCGTTCTGCGGCAATTCCGCACGCTAACAAGCCATCGTGGAAGGCCTTACTGAATGCCGGTTTTCCGCAGATAAGAACGTCATATTTGTCGACATCGGGTAGTGCAGCGCACACTCGCTCAGGGGTCATGCGACCCGCATGGCTGCCAACAGGCGGCTCACCTCCCTGCCCGGTCACATAAAGCTGTAAGTGGAAATTGGCTAACTGCTGCTTCAGCCCCTCGAGCGCACCTTGGAAAGCAAAATCCTGCGGGTCACGAATGCCATGAAATAAGCGCACATCCCGTTCGGGGTTTTCTTTGGCGACACTCTGCAGGATCGACAGCATGGGCGTAATACCGATGCCGGTACTAATTAACGCGAGCGGTCGGGAATCTGTCGGCACGGCGCCAAACTGCCCATTGGGATCTTTAATCGCCATCCTGTCACCAACGGCGAGTTGATCATGCAGCCAGCCGGAGCCTCTGCCCACCGCCGGTTCACCGCTCACCGTGCCGACTTCGCGCTTCACGGATATGCGAAAACTGTCCAATTGATGGCCGGGGCTGGACAGCGTGTAGGGCCGATAAACCAGGCCGCCATCAAGCTGCGGTATGGCCAGCACGATATGCTGACCGGGTACAAAGCGCGGCAGCTCGCTGCGCTCCGGGTCTTGAAACCACAGCGAGATAATATCGCTGGATTCTTGCTCCCGTTTAACCAGAGTAAAAGGACGAAATCCCCGGGGATAAGGCGATTTTAGCGCTGACGACGGATCGCGCTTCTGCTCCTGCCACTGGGCAATACGATTCCCTGCCTTAACGACCTGCGACTTGACTCGACGCCCAACGTCATCAAACCAGACGTAAAGTTTTGTGCTTGCCTGGTCGACCAGCTCAACGCTATCACCGAGCTGAATCCCCGCGCGGTTACGCGGGCTCGCATACGCCCCCAGGTGCTGACCGGCATGCCGCATCACCGTGAGGGGCACATTGGGGTCTTGGTGAATACCAGGCTGCTGCGTGCCGGGCATAGAACAGCGGATAGTCGGGTGATTACAGCGAATGAGGGCATCGCCGATACGCAGGTCACGGCCGCGCCAGCTGTTCTCCACTATGCCCGTTAGCTCGGGGTTCGTTTCGATAACAAAACTCGGCCGGTAGCGCTGGGAGCAAAAATTTCCCTCAGGGTAAATGGCATTCATGCTATCCAGCGCGGCAGTTGTGATGAAATGCAGCGGATAGACATCGTAGAGCGCACCTGGCGGCGTTGTGTACTTAGACAAATTGGTGAGTACTTTGAGCGAAAACCAAGAAAAATCCGGGTCTGGATCATCCGCACTCATGCCCAATATATAGCGGATTTCTCGCGGGCTCATCGGCTGAGTCAGGCGGTAGGCAGCCTTATCTCGCGCAGCCGGTCGCGGTATCAAGGTGACGCGTTTGCCGAGATACATCGACAAAATCGCCGACGCATAGGGATCATCAGAGCTCACGCGGCGCCCATCTGGAAATTCGATCTCTACCCGCGACGCCGCCACCGGGCCAAAACCGGTGGTCGGCTCAGTGAGATAGCGGGCCTTTAGCATCATTAGCTTGGGAATACGCCGAGCAGTGGCAATCTCATTGGTCTCGTCATCGCGGACCGCCCAGGTGCGATCATCTGCAAAGCCCGCATAGTCAATGTTGGCTGCGCTGATGCGCTCACCACCCATCGACTTCACAGGAAAACGCCATATTTCCTTAATGGTGCCTACATGCATTTTTCACCCATACCCTCAGAGAATCACCTGCCGTTTTAAGACAAAGTCTCGATCACTTGAGAAGCAGCGCGCTTCCCCGCGCGCACCGCCCCTTCAAAATAACCATTCCACTGCGTCGCCGTTTCCGTTCCCGCCCAAAACACCCGCTCGTGCGGCGCACGAATGCTATGCCCAACGGACGTCCAGTGGCCCGGGGCAGCAACTCCGGCGTAACAACCACGCGCCCAGTCATCATTTCGCCAACTGTGGTCGTAGTAATCCAGCGGGGTTGCTGCCTCATCGCCAAACCAATTTGTCAGCGCTTCCAAGAAGGCTTCCCGACGCGCCGATTCACCCAATTCCGTGTATTTGACGCCTTCGCGCCCCTCGATAAAGCCCATAAGAATGCCGCGCGTTTCGTCGGGAGGCGTTACGTCAAAACACACATGCACCGGGGGCACATCCGAGACCGCCGAACCAGACCAACCCTGATTGCGCCAGAATGGCGTTTCATAAATAGCGAAACACTTAATGGCGCAGCCCGGTTGTAGATTGTTCAGCAGCGCCTTCTTTGCCTCCGACAAGGGCGGCGTAAATACAATGTCATGGGCCAATGTTGGCGGCGCGGCGCATATTGCTGCCGCGGCCTGCCACTCTCGGGTATCGCTTTTCACTGTTACTGCGCTGCCCGTCTGCTCGACGCTGCGCACAGGAGCATTCAGGAAAATCTGCACACCGCGCTGCTGCAGGTCCTTAGCGTAGGCCTCGGCCAAGGGTTGCACGCCTCTCTGCAGGCGGTCTTGCTGCGCACCACCCTCGGACTCCACCAAGGAGAAAAAGCCTCCACCACTGCGAAAATAGAACAGCGCATGCAGCAGGCTTATATCGTCCGGGTGAGCCGCGAAGATACTTTCCACAGCAATACGAAAAACACTAAAGGCATCGGGGTGACGCACATGTTTGCGCATCCACTCCCCCACACTTTGGCTATCCAGCTCCTGCGCCCTCGGCGACAGCCAGGGGCTATTTCTATCGACCCTTCGCATCAGGCGCAGCAAGCGTAAGTAGGCATAGCCTAAGCTAGAGAGTGCGCGCAGTGGCAAGTTAAGGGGAATGCTGCCGCGATATGCCCCGAGCCGCCCGGAAAACAAGGTGCGATGCTTGCCGGCGGTATACATCGGCCAGGTGCTATGGCCCAAGCGCTTTGCCAGCGCATACATTTCGTCTTGCCCGGGCCCCAGCCATTGACCGCCATAATCCAGCCAAATGCCATTTTCCTGTTGCTGCGTACGCGCTCGTCCACCCACGCGGTCACGCGCTTCCACAATGGTTACCGCCAGGCCCGCTGAATTAAGTGCATCAGCCGCCGCCAGCCCGGAAAAACCCGCTCCGATGACAATGACATTGTTGGCACCCGTAGCGATCATCAGCGCTCTCCTTCAAGCTGAGCATCAGCCTCGATGCTATAACGGCTATACTGCGATGCAACGTCGTTAACAGCACCCTCTATGGCGGCCATGCAGACCTCGGTAGCTTCCATAAACGGCATATGACCAACCTCTTGGAACACCACCGTTTTGACCCGTTTAATCGCTCCCGCCAACAACAAGGATTGCTCGGCTGGAACAACAGGGTCGTGGGTACCGGCAAGCAGGTGGCACGGTATGGAAATGTCATTCAGCTGTTCAGCAATCTCCAGACGATTGATACCTCGGAATAAATAAAACAGTGCCGAGGAGTCTTGGCTGCGAACATTAGCCCGAATATTGTCGATCATCTTCTGACTCAATGGGCTTGCCAGGTAAGCCTGGCGGTCGCAGGCCAGCAAACTGGCAAACCGGCGCTGAACAAATGCGCTTTTTTTGGCCAACCAGATATTGAACGCAAACAGGCTTCTCGCCCAGCTTCCCGCAGCCGCCAGCTTAACGAGCAAACCTTCCACTCCGCCCCAGTTGCCGCTGTGAAAGCCAGCAATACTTACAATACCAATCACATTCGGCGCGCGACGGATCGCCAGATTTAACGCGCAGAAACCGCCAGTGGAATGCCCGATAACAATTGCCTTTCGGTTACCTAGCAATGCGGTAATTGCACCGTGGGTAATGTCGTAAAACCACTGCTCATCCAGGTTTTCAGAAGCAAAGTTTTCGCAAACGGTAGAGGGATGATGGGCGGGCAAACTTAAGGCATACCACGCGCGCTGTTCACGGAAGCTGGCCGGCACACAGTCTCGCCAAAAATTGACTGAGGCCAGCACTCCATGAATAAAGATAATCGCCGGCTGATCATCGCTCGCCAAGTGTTCATTGACCGCCAAATAAGCGAGGCGATGGCCATGCGACTCAACGAAACCCTCTCTGACCTTCATGCCAGCACTCCCCTATCAGCAGCGGATTATTCTAAAAGACCCAGTCTACTCTGTGAGTTGACAGAGGTATTGAACGAAACAGCTATACCAAGGTTGATTGCGCCATCGCGCGCATCGCATCGGAATAGGTGAAGCCAAAAGACGCTGAAAACGCACGGCTCATATGCGCTAGGTCACTAAAACCTGCCTGCATTGCCGCCTCCATCGGCGGCTGGCCCGCCAACACCGCATCCACCGCCAGCCTCAACTTGAGCCATTTTTTGTAGCTCCGCAGTGGCACACCAGAACACTCAACAAACCAATGCGAAAAACGACTAGGAGATAAACCCGCGACCGCCGCCAGGGCATCTCGACTGATATCCCGTCCCAACGCCAGCTGCTGGCTGATTTCCGCGGCTACTAAAGCAAATCGCGGATCCATCGTCTGACGTGGCCTGAGCAAGTTCCCCGACTCTACGAGCGCCCGTAAATCTGTCTCTCGGTCAATGCCCGATAACCACTCCGGTAAGGTATCCAATGGCAACGTCGCCCAGCCATCAACCAGCTTAAAATCGACGCTATCGGGAAGCGGCGCTGCCAATGGATCAAGATAGATCGAACAGACAAAGCCCGACTCAAGGCGATGCTCAGTCTTTGAGGGGAAATACACCGCCCCTGCACTGCGCCGACCCGCGCGCGTTTCAAAAATGAGCTCAGAATCCAGCGCTATGGTTAACTGCGATGCCCAGTGGCTATGCAAACGATTATCGCCGACGCGACCTCGGTAAATTGCCACCCCTTGGGACACAACAATATCGCCACCCCAGCCTCTACTCGTCAACTAGTCTGCCTCGACAGTATTTTTGTATTGAAGGGCATATTAACGGCATTTCCACAAAAATATGGACCCTGACTACTGAAGAGAAAGAAACGACCCACCGGCAGCTTTGCGAAAATATTAAATTCAAGATATTGGGGTATTTGCGCACCGAGGAGTATTCTCTAAAAATACTTTCCAAAAGTAGAAATCGTGGGTATGCAGTGAAAATTATTACATGGAATTGTAACGGCGGATTCAGGAAAAAGTACCATTCGCTAGATTGCTTTGATGCTGATCTATTAGTTATCCAAGAATGTGAAGATCCCGCCCAATCGACCCAGGATTACAGAACCTGGGCAGGTGATTATATCTGGATAGGAGAGTCGAAAAACAAAGGAATCGGCGTATTCCCGAGAAAAGACCATTCTGTCGAACAACTAAAGTGGCACGGAAGCTTCAAAATCACAGGCCTATGCAGCACGAGCTTGAGCCTGTCATGGAGCACCAGCGATCTGAGGCTGTTCTTGCCGTTTAGATTAAGCAACGGCATTACTGCACTCGCAGTGTGGACTAAAGGAAGAGAAAGCCAAGCATTTGGATATATCGGCCAATTCTGGAAATACCTACAAATTCATCGAACTGAACTTGCTGGCGACCGGACGATGATTCTAGGTGACTTCAACAGCAATGCTCAGTGGGATAAGCCTGATCGATGGTGGAGCCATTCTGACACCGTCACCGAGCTTGAAACAATAGGACTACTAAGCCTGTATCACCAACAAACACAGGACAAACCTGGGGCGGAAACAAAGCCGACGTTCTACCTCCAGAAAAAGCATGAAAAACCCTATCATATTGATTACGTGTTCCTGACCTCAGCGCTCAGCAAAGGCGCGAAATTGGAGGTCGGCAGGTATGAGCAATGGATTCCGCTCAGTGATCATATGCCAATCACCTTCGAATTGAAGGTTTAGGTAGCATCAGTAACAAGGAAAAGCCGTGACCGCAGCAACGCTAAAAATCTTTCTGGCTTCTGGAGACCCCAAGAGGCTTCGAACAGCAGAGCTATCAAACTGGACCGGCAAAGCGGTAGCCAGCCCGAGAAGTGAATTTGACAAAATACTAGCACGCGAGGAAAGCCAAAATTCTGGGGTGTATTTTTTAACCGGAATCGAACCAGATACAAATAAAAACGCGATATACGTGGGCGAAGCCGAGTGTGTGAAAGACCGGTTGAAGCAACACCTATCGCGGGACTTCTGGAATAACGTCGTTTTTTTCATATCAAAGGACGAAAATCTCACAAAAGCACATATCAAATATATTGAAGGTCGCTTGATAGATGCCGCCAGACAAGCAGACCGCGTTGTAGTCCTCAACAGCCAAGCAAGTGGGGCACGGCTCCCGGAATCAGACAGGGAAGACATGGAGGTCTTCCTAGGGAAAATGCTGCAAGTACTACCGGTCCTAGGGGTTGAGGCATTTGTGCAAAAAACAACCAGTCAAGAAGAGAGCACGCCATCTCAAATTCTAAACTGCGCGATAAAAGGTTTAGTCGCAACCGGGTACTTAACACCCAATGGCATTGTCGTACTTAAGGGCTCGCAGGCCGTACTAGAGGAACGTGAATCAGCCTCGAAGTGGCCGAGTGTGCTCTCTCAGCGAAACCGTTTAATAGAAGATGGTACGCTGATAAAACAGAACGGCGCATACGTATTCACAAAGGATGTGGAGTTTTCTAGCCCCAGTTCAGCTGCAGCAACGATACATGGCGGTAGTGCAAACGGACTAACCGCCTGGGTAGATCGCGAAGGAAAGCCGCTTAAGCAACTCCAAGAAACGTAAGCAAACCAAGAACTGGTACAAAAAAGCAAAAAAACACAAACGGCAACCAGCACACAAGCTGTGCACATTAACAAAAGTTGCTAGAAACAGAGAACGCCCTATAAGTCTTTGATTTTATTGGTGCCCGGAGCCGGAATCGAACCGGCACGACCGTGAGGTCGAGAGATTTTAAGTCTCTTGTGTCTACCAATTTCACCATCCGGGCAAAAGGCCGACGAGGCTATTGCAGCCATCGCGGTTTTTGTAGAGGCGGCAGATTCTACTGCCTACCCCCCTAAAAAACAATGCCTTAGCGCTGTTCTACACTTGAATCAGCGCTTTTTTTGACGTCGGATGTGCAACGCCAGCAGCAACAGCAGTAAGCCTGCCGCGCTGCTCAGCGGATAGCGAATAGAAAGTACCATTGGGTACAGGCCAGCACGAACCACCGATTTTGCCCATTCTCGCTCGGCAATGGCGTTGGCGAGTGTTGGCGAGTGCTGGTAGTAAAAGGCGACAAATTGTCTGCCAAGACCAAACTGCAACAGCACGCGGTCTCTGAAGTCCCGCAGCAGCTCAACATCTTCGGCAATAAAGCTACCGTAGGCAGCCGTGGCGATAAAACACCCACCACCGCCTCCGCCGGAGCTGCCACCGACACTACCTCCGCTGCCGCCACCGGCATTGCCGCCGTCATTATCTTGCGGCGGAGTGTCGTCGGTATTGTCATCGTCGCCAACACGCTGCGCTAATAAGTCCGCCGCTGCGCTGGCGTTTAGTAAGCCCGGGCCGGTTACATCGTCGATGCCCGAAGCGGCGCGAAATCCGGTGACATCAATGGCGCTATCGCGCGCGGCACTGATTAATTGCGCGGGCGTTGCGGCCGGAAATGCTTCCAACATCAGCGCAAAAACCGCAGCAACATTGGGGGCCGCGGCTGAGGTGCCAAAGAAATTGGGAAAGCCGTCGGGCTCGCCATCTTCGGGAGCTGCACTGCTGGAGGGCGAGCCCAGGAAGGTTGTGTTATTGCCATCGACGCCGGCGAAGGCAGGCGGGTTGCGATTGCTGGCTTGGTAGTTACCCTGGGAATCGAATTGGATGGTTTGGCTGCCACCGCGAGAGGTGAATGGCTCGGGATCGATATCCGGTGTGGTGTAACGGCTGGGTGCAAACTCTGGTGATTCCCACCACGGCACGGCCGCCACGGCGGCTATGCCCGCGGTAAGCGCGTGCCCCCAGGTACTGGGGCCGTTGTAGTCGTACTCAACAGAGTCAGGCGATGTACCGGTAAATAGCAGCCGGAATTCCAAGGGCACCCCACTCTGTTGCGGGATATCTCCCTGGCTGCCGGCATAGTGCTCAACGGCCAGGTAAAATGTCTGGGCAGTGCTGCCGGTTTCAAGCAATAAAAACTCGACGGCGTCGCCACGCGGGTTATTGGTGGCGCCCTGTGTATTGGCACCGCGCGCATAGAAGCTTGCGTTAGTGGTGGTGAGAGCACTGATATCGGCGCGGGTTGTCGCGTAGAGGTCTAAGTCAACTTGCGCACCATTGCTTGGGTTTACGCTGGCACTGGGTTGATTCCAGTTAAGCAATACAAACGTGGACGCTCGGGCTGGCAGGGTGACCGCCATAAAGCGGTCAGTGCCACTCTGCGACCAATTGTGAAGATCGCTGCCCGTCGGCGCGTTGCGATTGCCGGCCTCTTCATCAACCAAGCGGTTGCTGTCGCGATAGACAAAGCGATGCCCTTGGTCGCCGTCGTTACCGACCGCACTGACATAGGGAATGCCTTTGGCGACACAATTACTGGCCGCAATCGCCGGTAAATCGTCCTGATAACTGGATTCGGTTAGAAATAGAATATCGTCGACGACAATGCTGGCGCCACCATTGCAAAGGTTGCTGATTGCATCGGCGAATTCGCGGCGATTGCCCCCGGCGGTGTGGAATAGAATATCGGCGCCGGGAGCGATGTCGTACACCAGCTCGGCCATAGCGGCGCCTTCATCCGTACCGTCGAAATTCCCACCTTCGTCTCGGCTGCCATCGGCGAGGATGCGCACGGATTGCGGCAAATCGCCACTGTCTTGCGGCCGACTGCCCATTAACGTGCCCGCCTGGCCCACCGCGGGCGTGGTATTGGCGTCACGGACATTACTGGTGTGCGAGAAACTGTCTGAGATAATACCAATCGCTTGACCGCTGCCATCAATGGTATAGCTCGCCGCCAGTTGCTCGCTACGCAGCGCAACGCCTGCTCGGCTTCGGGCTTCACCACGGCGAAGAATGGCCGGCGGGGCAAAACTTGCTTCACTCAGCCACGGCTGCTGACTAAGCTGATCGAGCACATCCAGGTTGGAAATACTGATGCGCGCCCAGCGCCTATCGTTGCTCAGATAGCGCAGATCAACGCCCGCCAGGCTGTTTATTTCGCGGCGCAAAGCCTCGTCCGTGACATTCTCCGGGTTGATGCGCAACGTGATGAATAAGCGCGCTTGCTCCATGCTACTGCGCATCAAGCGCGTTAGCCCGGCGCTGTCTTGTTGGCCGACACCTGCGCGCATATCCCGCAAATGGCTGCCCAATCGCTCGCTAATGGCAGTGTCTGCCCCCTGACTCAATGTTACTGAGCTCATGCCCAGGCTCAGTATTCCCGCGATCGCACATCCGATTTTTGCTGGGGCTAAGGTCATATCAGGATCTCATTTATAAATTGAGGATTGCATTGGCGCGAGAGATACCGCCGTTATTGCATCGATTTGTTGCAGTTGATGTAGCTTCTCTTCACTGTTCAGGCGCAGTGTAATCTGCAGAAAGGTCGCATTCGTCTTCTCCACAGCGTAGCCGTGGAGTTTTAAGCGCTCAAGTACGTTGGCCAGACTTCCCGCGCGGTAATGCAGCAGAAAACGCTGTTCTGAATTAAACAAAACCTCCGCCCTGCCCCGTTCTATATATTCTCGTAATCGCGGCCCATAAAACCTGTCCGCTCGCCATTGTGCGTCGCCCGCTGGGAGCTTCTGTTCCGGGCTTTCGGAGCACGCTAATAACAACGCGCTGGATAGCGTAATCGCGCAAAGCAGCCAATGTATTACGCGCAGCTTCCCCAACACCGATCCCTCACACTGGGTATGACACAAACACAGGGAAAAGGATAAAGCGAAGACGGTCGAGGAACTGTAAGGGATTCACGCAGTGTTCAGCGCCTCGGCGCTATGTCTGCACGGGCTGACATAAGCCCGCACGACTACTGCACACTTTTCTGCAGATATATGGTTTAACACTAGTTAAGTTAGGGGTTTTCGCGTCATTTCGCAGCAAAATACCCGCAGCAATACCATTAGAAAAGGAGACACACTGCACGTTTTTCTGTAACAATAGGGAAAAATACGTATCTGGATTTGTTCCTACGCCAGACCAGAGACATAATAAAACCGTTAGAGCACAGAGGCGGATAAACCATGCGATTTTCAGACCTGAATTGCTTTGTGGACCTAAGCTGTTTTAAACAAACATGCTTTTATGACCTACGACTGGAGGAAGTCGCTCTCAAGGATGTGGCGGAAGCCCTTAACCGCATTGAGTTAATGGACGGTGCAAGCGCTCGGCACGACGCCTTTCACCGTTTACAAATCTCCGCCGAGCAAGCTGAGCAAAACGGCTGGATTGCAACCGCTAACAGCTTGCTGCCAGACCCATTAAGCAATGTGTCAGAAACGGGTTATATGATCTCGCGCTTTGAACGAGGTGAACGCGCCGCCATCTTGTTTGCCTTGAGCGAAAATCTGTCACTACTCGAAGCCATTACCATGAAACGCAGTGACTTGCGCGGCGTAAAGCTAAGCCCCGCGGCCGCGCAGATCGCCAGCCGCCTGACACCGCATTTACACTGTGACTGGCTGTTCTGGCGTGACAGCGACGGCATTGCGGTGCCATTGAGCAACCTACCCGGCCGCTGGCGCCAAAAAATGCCAATGAGCTGGGAGCACTTTAGCCAGGCGCACCGGGGTCACTACGACAACACCCGCCATGTTGGCATCGCCTAACTGCAGATAAAAACGAAAAAACACATTACAAAGCGGCTGATTATTCAGCCGTTTTTTATTTCTGGGAATTACATCTGGAGAAAAATGGAGGCGCGGGTCGGAATCGAACCGGCGTACACGGAGTTGCAGTCCGCTGCATAACCACTCTGCCACCGCGCCTTTAATACTCGAACCGATGAGTTGCAAGTATTGGAGCGGGAAACCGGGTTCGAACCGGCGACCTCAACCTTGGCAAGGTTGCGCTCTACCAACTGAGCTATTCCCGCAATTTGAGATACCAGACAAGGCCCTACAGGGCGGCAACTCAAGAAGGCGCCTATTCTAGCTTCTCGCCGCTTGCTGTCAAGGAAAGTTGCTGATTTATCGCAGTTTTATCTGTTTTCTTCCACTTTGCCGCGCAAATCCGGCCACGCTGCATGAAGATAGATCAACATCGACCACAGGGTTAATACCGCCGCAACATACAAGCACAGCATATTTGCCTGGTACCACAAACTGCCCTCCACGGGCGGCATCATCAGCAGGCCGATAATGGCGACGATTTGCGCCGTCGTTTTAACTTTACCTAAGTAAGAAACGGCCACACTGGTGCGCTTGCCCAATTCCGCCATCCACTCACGCAGAGCGGAAATTACAATTTCCCGACCAATGATTACGATGGCAGGCACAGTAAACCAGAGGGTGTTGTAGCGCTCTATCAACAGCGCCAGGGCAACGGCGACCATAAGCTTGTCGGCCACGGGGTCCAGAAACGCGCCCAGCGGCGTGGACTGCTCAAGCTTGCGGGCAAGGTAGCCGTCGAGCCAGTCGGTCATGCCGGCTATTGCGAATACCGCGGCCGTTGCGATGTAACTACCGGGAAAGTCCAGATAGAACAGGATTACAAACACGGGAATCAATGCAATCCGGAATAGCGTCAAGGCGTTGGGTATATTCATGGGGCTCTCATTTCTTTGAATTGGCGCTATTTTAGGCTTTTTCTAGGCGCTACGCAGTCCTTCATAGATATCACGGGCAATTTTTTCGCTAATACCCGACACGCGACACAGGTCGGCGACACTCGCCTGACGCACCCCTTGTAAGCCGCCAAAATGGCGCAGTAGCTCTCTGCGACGCTTGGCGCCCACGCCGGGAATCGCCTCCAACCCCGACTGTCGGCGCGCCTTGTCGCGACGGGCTTTGTGCCCACCAATCGCAAAGCGGTGCGATTCATCGCGGATATGCTGAATAAGATGCAGCGCTGGGCTGTTGTCTGGCAGGCTGAGTTCGCGTCCATTATCGCCGCGAATCAGTACTTCTAATCCGGCGCGGCGATCGGAGCCTTTGGCAACCCCCACGGTCAGCAGATCGCGAATGCCGAGCTCATGTAAAACCTTAAGCGCCTGGTTCAACTGCCCTTTGCCGCCATCGATGAACAGGATGTCAGGCTTGGGAACTTCGCCGCTGGCAATACGCTTGTAGCGGCGACTCAGCGCCTGGTTCATGGCCGCGTAATCATCCCCCCCGGTAATACCCTCGATATTCATCCGGCGGTAGTCCGACTTCAGTGGCCCGTTGTCGTCAAACACCACGCAGGAGGCCACCGTTGCCTCACCGCTGCTGTGGCTAATATCAAAACACTCCAGTCGCGATGGCGGCGCGTCCAAATCCAGCAGTTCCTGCAAGGCTCGATAACGGCCAGCCATACTCTCCGTTGCCGCCAGGCGATTCTGCAGGTTTTGCTCAGCGGCGGTAATTGCCAGCTGCAACCATTTAGCACGCTGGCTACGCACCCGGTGCGCGATGGAAACACTGCGCCCGGCTTGTTCACTTAAACTGCTGGCCAGTAAAGCAGCATCGCCGAGTTCGACATTGAGTACCAGCTCCTTCGGCAAGTCCATCGCGCCGCTACCCGTCAGGTAGTGCTGAGCGATAAACGCTTCGACGTGATCGTGCACGCCCTCCTCCAATGCACTTTTGGGAAAATAACTGCGGCTGCCAAGCACCCGTCCACCGCGCACCGACAGTAGCTGTATGCAACACAGTCCGGCGTTGATAACGCCGGCAACGATATCCAGGTCGCCGGTTTCTCCCTCAATACATTGGCTGGCTTGAACTTGCTGCAGGTAACCAATGCGATCGCGCAGCTCCGCCGCTTTTTCAAACTCCAGAGCCTCGGCACTGCGCTCCATTTCATCGGCCAGTGAGGCTTGTAAATCGGCACTTTTCCCGCTGAGGAACATTTCTGTGTAGGCGACATCGCGTCGATACTCGTCATCGGAAATTTTTCCGACGCAGGGCGCGGTGCAGCGACCAATTTGATATTGCAAACATGGCCGGCTGCGATTGCGATAGTAGCTGTCCTCACACTGGCGGACCTTAAAGACTTTTTGCAGCCAGCTCAGGCTCTCGCGCACCGCGCCGGCACGGGGGTAAGGGCCAAAATACGTGCCCTTGGCG